>DATDCR010000455.1:0-1691 GCA_036524215.1 Burkholderiales bacterium | reverse complement strand
GCGCGATCCCGGCAGAGCTCGCCGAGGAAGCGAAAACCTGGCGCGAGAAGATGCTCGCAGCCGCGGCCGAGGCGAACGAAGAGCTGATGAACAAGTACCTCGAGTCGGGCGAGCTTTCGCTCGAGGAGGTCAAGAAGGGCCTGCGCATCCGCACGATCAACAACGAGATCGTGCCGATGCTGTGCGGCTCGGCCTTCAAGAACAAGGGCGTGCAGGCGATGCTGGACGCGGTCATCGACTATCTGCCGTCGCCGGTCGACATCCCGCCGGTGAAAGGCGAGACCGAGAAAGGCGAGCCCACCACGCGCAGCGCCAACGACGACGAGCCGTTCGCCGGCCTGGCGTTCAAGATCATGACCGACCCCTATGTCGGCCAGCTCACCTTCGTGCGCTGCTATTCGGGCGTGCTGAAGTCGGGCGACACGGTCTACAACCCGGTGCGCGGCAAGAAGGACCGCATCGGCCGCCTGCTGCAGATGCACGCCAACGAGCGCAAGGAAATCAAGGAAGTCCGCGCGGGCGACATCGCCGCGGCGGTCGGCCTGAAGGACTTCACCACCGGCGAAACGCTGTGCGACGTCGAGAAGGTCATCGTGCTCGAGCGCATGGAATTCCCGGAGCCGGTGATCTCGCAGGCGGTCGAGCCGAAGACCAAGGCCGACCAGGAGAAGATGGGCGTGGCCCTGGGGCGGCTGGCGCAGGAAGACCCGTCGTTCCGCGTGCATACCGACGAGGAGTCCGGCCAGACCATCATCTCCGGCATGGGCGAGCTGCACCTCGAGATCATCGTCGACCGCATGAAGCGCGAATTCGGCGTGGAAGCGTCGGTCGGCAAGCCGCAGGTGGCTTATCGCGAGACGTTCAAGAAAACGCTCGACTCCGAAGGCAAGTTCGTCAAGCAGTCGGGCGGCCGTGGCCAGTACGGCCATGTGTGGCTCAAGCTCGAGCCGCAGGCGCATGGCAAGGGCTACGAGTTCATCGATGCCATCAAGGGTGGCCGCGTGCCGAAGGAGTTCATCCCGGCAGTGAAGAAGGGCGTCGACGAGGCATTGCGCGACGGTGTGCTCGCCGGCTATCCGGTGGTCGACGTCAAGGTGACGCTGACCGACGGCTCCTACCACGAAGTGGACTCCAACGAGAACGCGTTCAAGATGGCCGCCATCTTCGCCTTCAAGGACGGCATGCGTGCGGCGACGCCGGTGCTCCTCGAGCCGATCATGGCGGTCGAAGTCGAGACGCCCGAAGAGAAGATGGGCGACGTGATGGGCGACCTGTCGTCGCGGCGCGGCGTGATCCAGGGCATGGAAGACCTGCCCGGCGGCAAGGCGATCAAGGCCGAGGTGCCGCTTGGCGAGATGTTCGGCTACTCGACGACGCTGCGCTCGCTCACGCAGGGCCGCGCCACCTACACGATGGAATTCAAGCACTACGCCGAGGCGCCGAAGAGCGTCGCCGAGGCAGTGATCAGCGCCAAGACGAAGTAACAACGGTAAACAGGAAACTTCATGGCTAAGGGCAAATTCGAGCGCACGAAACCGCACGTGAACGTAGGGACGATTGGTCACGTGGATCATGGCAAGACGACGCTGACGGCGGCGATGACGCACATCCTTGCGAAGAAGTACGGGGGTGAGGCGAAGAACTACGACCAGATTGATGCGGCGCCGGAGGAGAAGGCGCGGGGCATCACG
>DATDCR010000454.1:0-1544 GCA_036524215.1 Burkholderiales bacterium | reverse complement strand
GCCAGCCGGTGCTCGATTTCTACGAGATGGAGAAGATCAGGCACATCGAGCGCTATACCGGCGGCAAGTTCAAGTCGTGCGAGCTCGACATTACCTACCCCGTGGCCTGGGGCAAGGAAGCGGTCGAGGCGCGGCTCGCCTCGCTCGCGGCGCAGGCCGAAGACGCCGTGCGCTCGGGCTACTCCATCATCATCATCTCCGACCGCCTCGTCGACCGCGAGCGCGTCGCCATTCCGGCCCTGCTCGCGCTGTCTGCGATCCACCAGCATCTGGTCGGCAAGGGGCTGCGCACTTCCACCGGCCTGGTGGTCGAGACCGGCAGCGCGCGCGAGGTGCACCATTTCGCCCTGCTCGGCGGCTATGGGGCCGAGGCCGTGCACCCGTACCTCGCGCTGGAGACCGTGCTGGCGCAGGACGGCGCCGCCGGCTCCAAGGCCATCAAGAATTACGTCAAGGCGATCGGCAAAGGCCTGAAGAAGGTCATGTCGAAGATGGGTATCTCGACCTACATGTCGTACACCGGGTCGCAGATCTTCGAAGCGGTCGGCCTCGCGAAGTCGCTGGTCGACAAGTACTTCACCGGCACGGCCTCCAATATCGAGGGCATCGACCTCTTCGACGTCGCCGAAGAGGCGATCCGCGTGCATCGCGCCGCGTTCGACGAGAACGATCCGGTGATGCGCTCGATGCTCGACGCGGGTGGCGAATATGCCTGGCGCGTGCGCGGCGAGGACCACGCCTGGACGCCCGACTCGATCGCCAAGCTGCAGCACGCCGCGCGCGCGAATTCCTACGCCACGTACAAGGAGTACGCCGCGATCATCAACGACCAGTCGCGGCGCCACATGACGTTCCGCGGCCTGTTCGAGTTCCGCTTGGGCAATTGCGAGCCCGTGCCGATCGACGAAGTCGAGAGCGCGGCCGAGATCGTGAAGCGCTTCTCCACCGGCGCCATGTCGCTCGGCTCGATCTCCACCGAGGCGCACACGACGCTCGCCATCGCCATGAACCGCATCGGCGGCAAGTCGAACACCGGCGAGGGCGGCGAGGACCGCCGCCGCTATGCCCCGGTGAAGACGGGCGAGTCGCTGCAATCGCGCCTCGGCAAAGGACGCGTTGAAGTCGACATTCCGTTGCGCGAAGGTGATTCGCTCAAGTCGAAGATCAAGCAGGTCGCCTCGGGCCGCTTCGGCGTGACCGCGGAATACCTCGCGTCGGCCGAGATGCTGCAGATCAAGATCGCGCAGGGCGCCAAGCCCGGCGAGGGCGGGCAGCTGCCCGGCAAGAAGGTGTCCGAGTACATCGCCGAGCTGCGCTACTCGACGCCCGGCGTCGAGCTGATCTCGCCGCCGCCGCACCACGACATCTATTCGATCGAGGATTTGGCGCAGCTCATCCACGACCTGAAGAACTCGAATCCCGAGGCGCGCGTCAGCGTGAAGCTCGTCTCCGAAGTCGGCGTCGGCACGATCGCCGCCGGCGTCGCGAAGGGCAAGTCGGACGTCGTCCTCATCAGCGGCTACGACGGCGGCACGGGCGCGTCG
>DATDCR010000453.1:0-12672 GCA_036524215.1 Burkholderiales bacterium | reverse complement strand
CAGCTCAAGACGCTCTTTCCGGATGCGCCGGACTATTCCTACCAGCCGATCTATACGTGCTACCTGCAATATGGCGAGGGCACGCGCCTCGGATTTCCGATGATCGGGCTCGCCAGCGGGCTCGTGCAATGGGTGTTCGATCGCGGCGCGCTGCTCGGCGAAAAGGGACGCCTCGCCTGCGTGATCAGCGCGCAAGGCGATCATCAGCAGATTTCGCTCGATGCGATCGCCGAGCGCTGCCACCAGGAAGTCTCCGCCGCATTCGGTCCCTTCCCCCGGCCCGCATGGTCGCGTGTCATCGCGGAAAAGCGCGCCACCATCACCTGCTCGCCGGGGATCAAGGAAGCGCGCTTCAGCGTTCCGGGCGTCACGCTGGCCGGCGATTACACCGATCCCGAATATCCGCCGACGCTGGAGGCCGCGGTGCGAAGCGGCGTGCGCGCCGCGGCGCAATTAGTGCCCTGACCCCGAATTAGAGGTTGCGAAGGAGCTGCACGGCCTGGTCGACGCGCTCGACCGGCAATACCTCGATGCCGGGGATCTTTGCCTTCGGCACGTTGGCGCGAGGCACGATGAGCTTCTCGAAGCCGAGCTTCGCCGCCTCGCGCAGGCGCTCCTGGCCGCGCGGCGCGGGCCGCACCTCGCCGGCCAGGCCGACTTCGCCGAACACGGCGACCTTCGCCGGGATCGGGCGATCGGTGAGCGAGGACACCACGGCGAGAGACACCGCAAGATCCGCGGCGGGCTCGGCGATGCGCACGCCGCCCACCGCGTTGATGAAGACATCCTGCTCCCACGTGGCGATGCCGGCGTGGCGGTGGAGCACGGCGAGCAGCATGGCGAGGCGATTCTGCTCGAGCCCGACCGACAGGCGTCGCGGGTTCGGCGCGTGCGCCGAGTCGACGAGCGCCTGGATCTCGACCAGCAGCGGCCGCGTTCCCTCCAGCGTGACCAGCACGCACGAGCCGGCGACGGGCTTTTCGTGCGTCGAGAGGAAGAGCGCGGAGGGATTGCTCACGCCGCGCAGCCCCTTCTCCGTCATCGCGAACACGCCGAGCTCGTTCACGGCGCCGAAGCGGTTCTTCACGGCGCGCACGAGGCGAAAGGCGGAGTGCGGGTCGCCCTCGAAGTAGAGCACCGTATCGACGATGTGCTCGAGGACGCGCGGTCCGGCGATCGCGCCTTCCTTCGTCACGTGACCGATGAGGAAAAGCGCCGTGCCGTTGCGCTTCGCCTGCCGCGTCAGCTGCGCCGCGCATTCGCGCACCTGGGCCACCGAGCCGGGCGCCGATTGCAGCGTCTCGGACCATACCGTCTGGATCGAATCGACGACGGCGACGGGCGGCCTGGCGGCATCCAGCGTGGCAAGAATGCGCTCGAGCTGCGTTTCCGCGAGCAATTGCACGCCCGCCGCGTGCAAGCCGAGCCGGCGCGCGCGCAACGCGACCTGCTGCGCCGATTCCTCGCCGCTCACGTACAGCGACTTGTCGATGCAGGAGGACGCCTGCAGGAGCAGCGTCGACTTGCCGATGCCCGGATCGCCGCCCAGGAGCGCCACCTGGCCGGCGACGATGCCGCCACCGAGCGCGCGGTCGAGCTCGGCGAGTCCGCTCGGCATGCGCTCGAGCTCGCGCGTCTCGACTTCTTCGAGCTGCACGGCTTTGGTCCCGGCGGTGGCGTAGCGATGACCCGCGGTCTTCTCGACGGCCGCTTCGCTCAGCGTGCCCGCCGCGCCGCACGAGGGACAGCTGCCGAACCACTGCAGCGCCGAAGCCCCGCATTCGTTGCAGACGTAGGCGGTCTTTGCCTTCGCCACTTACGCCACCTCGGCAACCGGCACGCGCGGCGCAAGCGCGCAAAGGAGCTCGTAGCTGAGCGTTCCCGCGGCGGCGGCGACCTCGTCGGCGGAAAGGCCCTCGCCCCACAGGGTGACCGGCGTGCCGACACGGGCTTCCGGAATGTCGCTGATATCGACCATGATCATGTCCATCGATACGCGACCAACGATGCGGGTGCGCTTGCCGTTGACGAGCACCGGCGTGCCGACGGGCGCGTGACGCGGATAGCCGTCGGCATAGCCGCAGGCGATCACGCCGATCGTCAGATCGCCCACCGCCTCGTACGAAAAGCCGTAGCCCACGCGCTCGCCGGCGTGCAGTTGCTGCGTCGCGATGATCTCCGTCCTGAGCGTCATGACGGGCTTCAGGCCCAGCGACTCGGCGCGCAGGTCGGCGCTCGTGTGGCCGAACGGCGAGCAGCCATAAAGCATGATGCCGGGCCGTGCCCAGTCGCCGCGCGCTTCGGGGAAGCGAATCAATGCCGCCGAGTTGGCGAGCGAGCGCGGCAGCGAGAAAGATTTTGTCATTTCATGGAACCATTCGAGCTGCGCTTTCACCCCCGAGGCACCATCGGCATCGGCGAAATGGGTCATCAAGGTCATGCCTTTCACGCGTGGATGCTCGCGCAGCGCGGCATAAGCGGCGCCGAGATTCTCCGGCGTGAAGCCGAGGCGGTTCATTCCGCTGTTCACCTTGAGATAAACCTCGATCTCGCCGGCGAGCTCGCCGGCGCGCAGCATCTCGATCTGCGCCGGGGTGTGGATCACCGGCGTCAGCCGGTACTTGTGCAGCAGCGCGACGTCGGCGGCCTGGAAGACGCCTTCGAGCATGAGAATCGGCTTCGTTACGCCGCCAAGGCGCAGCCGCGCCGCTTCCTGGAAGTCGAGGATGGCGAAGCCGTCTGCCCCGGCAAGCGCATGCGCTGCGCGCTCGAGGCCGTGTCCGTAGGCATTCGCCTTGATGACGGCCCAGATCCTGGTCGCCCCCGCATGGCCACGCGCGACGCGCAGGTTGTGTGCAAAGGCGCCCGCCGAGATGGTGGCGTGGATCGGGCGTGGCATTTTCCCTATTGTGCTATAAACGCCCGCGCCCGCCGCGAAGACTCCCTCCGCCAAAGAGCAACGTGAACAAAGGCTTTTACATCATCATGGCGGCGCAGTTCTTCTCGTCGCTCGCCGACAATGCGCTGCTCGTGGCCGCCATCGCGCTGCTCATGCAGGCGGATGCGCCGTCGTGGCTGACCCCGTACCTGAAGTTCTTCTTCGTCGCTTCCTATGTGGTGCTCGCGCCTTATGTCGGCGCCTTCGCCGACCGCCTGCCCAAGGGACAGGTGATGTTCCTCGCCAACAGCGTGAAGATCGTCGGCTGCGCGCTCATGCTGTGGGGCGTCGATCCGCTGGCGGCCTATGCCGTCGTCGGGCTCGGCGCTGCGGCCTACTCGCCCGCCAAGTACGGCATCCTGACCGAGTACCTGCCGCATCGCCAGCTCGTCGTCGCCAACGGCTGGATCGAGGGCCTGACCGTCGCCTCGATCATCCTCGGCACCATGCTCGGCGGTCTGCTCCTCCACGGCGGCATTTCCGGCGTGCTGCTGCACCTGGACTTCCCGTTCATCGACACGCCGATCGATACGCCGGCCGAAGCCGCGATCGCCATCATCGTCGTCGTCTACGCCGTCGCCGCGCTTTTCAACCTCGAGGTGCCGCGCACCGGGGTGACCCTCAAGCACCTGCCGGCCGATCCGCTCGAGACGCTGCGCGATTTCGCGCGCTGCGTCGGGCACCTCTGGCGCGATCGCCTCGGCCAGATCTCGCTCGCGGTGACGACGCTGTTCTGGGGCGCCGGCGCCACGCTGCAATTCATCGTCATCGAATGGGCGCGCTCCGCGCTCAACTTCGATCTGTCGAAGGCGGCCATCCTGCAGGGCGTGACCGCGGTCGGCATCGCGATCGGCGCCGTGCTCGCCTCGGCCTGGATCTCGCTCGATCGCTCGGTGCGCGTCATCCCCCTTGGCATCGCCATGGGCCTTTTCGTCATCGTGATGGACTTCGTCACCCAGGTCTGGCTCGCCGTCGGCATCATGATCATCATCGGCGCGATGGCGGGCTTCTTCGTCGTGCCGATGAATGCCCTGCTGCAGCATCGCGGCCATCACCTCGTCGGCGCCGGGCGCTCGATCGCCGTGCAGAACTTCAACGAGAACACGTCGATCCTCTTCATGATCGCGCTGTACTCGCTGCTGCTCAACGTAGGCCACTCGATCTACGTCGTGATCGTGCTGTTCGGCGTGTTCGTGGCCCTGGCGATGGGGCTGGTGCAGGTCTGGTTCACGTACAGCCGCCGCAAGCACGCCGAGGAAATCGAGCGGCTGCTCGCCTTCGCGCGCGCCGAGGACCCGCATCCGAGGCGCAAACCCTAGGTCAGCGTCGTGATCGTCTTTTGCGCGAAGACGAGATCGGCCCAGGCCTTCGCTTTCTCCGGCAGGCTGCGCAGCAGGTAGGCCGGGTGGTAGGTGACGATCAGCGGCACGCCTTCATAGCGGTACACGCGCCCGCGCAGGCTGGCGATGCTCGCATCGCTCGAGAGCAGCGTCTGCGCCGCGAAGCGTCCCATCGCGACGATGAGCTTGGGCTTCACCAGCTCGATCTGGCGCTTCAGGAACGGTCCGCACTTCGCCACTTCGTCGGGCTCCGGATTGCGGTTGCCCGGGGGCCGGCACTTGAGCACATTGGCGATATAGACGTTCTCGCCGCGCTTCAGGCCGATCGAGGCGAGCATGTTGTCGAGCAGCCTGCCCGCCTGGCCGACGAAGGGCTCGCCGAGGCGATCTTCCTCCGCGCCCGGCGCCTCGCCGATCAGCATCCAGTCCGCGTTCTCGTCGCCGACGCCGAACACGGTTTGCGTGCGTGTCTTGTGCAACCCGCATGCCGTGCACGCCGGCACGGCCTGCTTCAGCTCGATCCACCCGAGGCGAGGCTCCGCTGTCGCAGCTTCAGGCGAAGGGCTTGCGCGCTCGCGCAGCCGCCAGACCGGCGCGAGCCCCATCTCGGCGAGGATTTCCTCCCGGCGACTCATAGCACGAGCGAAAGCACGAGCGCGTCCTCGCGTCCGGCCGGCGCGGGGTAATAGCCGCGCCGCACGGCGATCTTGCGAAAGCCAAAGCGCGTGTAAAGCGCCTGCGCGCCGCGGTTGCTCGGACGCACCTCGAGGAACATGTTCTTCGCGCCCAGGCTGCGCGCGAGTCCCGCCGCTTCGGTGAGCAGCGCCGCGCCATAGCCGCGGCGCTGGTGCGAGGCGGCGATCGAAAGGTTCAGCAGGTGCGCCTCGCCGGCCGCCGCCATCAGGATGAAATAGCCGATCAGCTCGCCGTGCAGCCGCCACGTGCAGCACTGATAGCCCGCGCGCAGCGAATCCGTGAAGTTGCCCAGGGTCCACGGGTGGGAATAAATGGCGTTCTCGATCTCCATCACCTGCGGCAAGTCGGCTTCGCGCATGCGATGCAGGTCGGGAACATCCTTCAGGACCGCGCTCATCTCTTTGCCAGCTCTTGTTGCGTGAAGGCGACCTTGTCGCGCACGTACATCGGCGCCGCGAGCGCGGCGTCGACGCCCTCGCCTGCTTCGAGCCGCGGCGCCGCCAGTTCCGCGACCGCGCTCGCTGTCGGATGGACCTCGGGCAGCAGCTTTTCGAGCCCCAGGTTTCCGTACACCGAAAATCCGTTGCCGCAGCCGATCCAGCCTTCGCCCGGCGGCTTCGGCGCCGCTTCGGGCGCGACGCACTGCGTCGCGACCACTTCCTGCCAGCGAGCGCCTGCCGCGCGCGCGAGCGCGGCATAGTACACCTCGCGCATGCGCGCATCGATGCAGGCAACGACGCGCGCTGCACCGGACTCCTGCGCGATCGCCTCGAGCGAGGAGACGCCAAGCACGGGCAATCCGCGTCCCAGCGCGAGGCCTTGCGCGAGCCCGCAGGCAATCCGCAGGCCGGTGAACGCGCCGGGCCCCGCGCCGAATGCGACGGCGTCGAGATCCGACACCTTGAGCCGCAGCTCCTTCAGCAAAGTCTCGAGCATCGGCAGCGCGAGCTCGGAGTGGCGATGACCGGCGCGGCGCTCGAGCGCCGCGATGTCGCCGTGCGAGTAAATGGCGACCGAGCACCACTCGCTCGAGGTCTCGAAGGCCACGAATCTCATAGCCGATTCTATATACTGCGCGCCATGAAAGAACATCGCATAGCCGTCATCCCCGGCGACGGCATCGGCCGGGAAGTGATCCCCGAAGGCGTGCGCGTGCTCGATGCCGTTGCCGCCAAGCACGGCATCCGTCTGAACTGGACCGAGTTCGATTGGAGCTGCGACTATTACATGAAGCACGGCAAGATGCGGCCGGACGACGCGCCCGACATCCTGCGCAAGTTCGACGCCATCTACTTCGGCGCGGTGGGCGATCCGAAGCGCGTGCCCGACCACATCTCCGTGTGGGGCCTGCTGATCGACTTCCGCCGCATCTTCGACCTCTACGTCAACCTGCGGCCGGTGCGCCTGTTCAAAGGCATGCCCTGCCCGCTCGCCGGCAGGAAGCCCGGCGACATCGATTACTACGTGATCCGCGAGAACACCGAAGGCGAGTACGGCGGTGTCGGCGGCCGCGTCTACGAAGGCACCGAGCGCGAGATGGTGACGCAGCTTTCCGTCTTCTCGCGCAAAGGCACCGACCGCATCATGAAGTACGCCTTCGAGCTCGCGCGCACGCGGAAGAAGCATGTCACGTCGGCAACCAAGTCGAACGGCATCTCGATCACCATGCCGTACTGGGACGAGCGCTTCGCCGCGATGTCGAAGAGCTATCCGGACGTGCGCACCAGCTGGTACCACATCGACGGCCTCACCATCCAGTTGGTGCTGAATCCCGATCGCTTCGACGTCATCGTGGCGTCGAACCTCTTCGGCGACATCATCTCGGACCTCGGTCCGGCCACCGCCGGCACGATCGGCATCGCCGCCTCGGGCAACATCAACCCCGAGCGCACGGCGCCGTCCATCTTCGAGCCGGTGCACGGCTCGGCGCCGGACATCGCAGGCCAGAAAATCGCCAACCCGCTCGCCACCATCTGGTCCGGCGCCCTGATGCTCGAGCACCTCGGCCACCCGAAGGCCGCGGCCGAGATCCTGAGCGCCATCGAGCAGGTGATCATCGATGGCCCGCACACGCCCGACATGAAAGGCAAGGCCGGCACGGCGGAGGTCGGCGCCGCGGTCGCGGAGGTCATCCGATCGCGCGCCAAAGTCCCGGCTTGAAGACCTATCGCATCGCCTCGATCCCGGGCGATGGCATCGGCAACGAGGTCATCCCGGCCGGCATCGAGGTCCTCAACGCCGCGGCCGACGGCTTCGGCCTCGAGTTCGAGCACTTCGACTGGAGCTCGAAGCGCTATCAGCAGACCGGCCGCTACATACCCGAAGGCGGCCTCGAGCGGCTGAAGCGCTTCGACGCGATCTTCTTCGGCGCGGTCGGCGCGCCCGACGTGCCGGACCATGTGTCCCTGTGGGGCCTTCGGCTGCCGATCTGCCAGGGCTTCGACCAGTACGCCAATGTGCGCCCGGCTCGCGTGCTGCCGGGCATCAGGTCGCCGCTCGACAAGGGGCGCGAGATCGACTGGGTGATCGTGCGCGAGAACACCGAGGGCGAATACTCCGGCGCCGGCGGCCGCGTGCACACCGGGCTGCCGAACGAGGTGGCGATGGAGATCTCCACCTTCACGCGCAGCGGCGTCGAGCGCGTGCACCGCTTCGCCTTCGAGCTCGCGCGCAAGCGCCCGCGCAAGCACCTCACGCTGGTCACCAAGTCGAACGCGCAGCGGCACGGCATGGTGCTGTGGGACGAGATCTTCTACCGCATCGCCAGGGACTTTCCCGACGTCAAGACCGACCGCATCCTCGTCGACGCGGTGACCACGCGCATGGTGCTCAACCCGTCGGCGATCGATACGATCGTCGCGTCCAACCTGCACGCCGACATCCTTTCCGACCTCGCCGCCGCGCTTTCCGGCTCGCTCGGCATCGCGCCCACCGGCAACATCAATCCCGAGCGCAGCTTCCCGTCGATGTTCGAGCCGATCCACGGCTCGGCGTTCGACATCACCGGCAAGGGCGTCGCCAACCCGATCGCCACCTTCTGGACGGCGTCGATGATGCTCGAGCATCTCGGGGAAGCGAAGGCCGCCGCGCGCATCATGAAGGCGATCGAGGCGGTGACGGCGAAGAAGGTCTTTACGCCCGACCTCGGCGGCAGCGCGCGCACGCGCGACGTGACCGCCGCGGTGATCGCCGCCCTCTAGTCGACCCGGTGCTTCTGCGTGCATAAAGCGCTGCTCCTCGCTGGCGCGCTGCTTGCTGCGAGCGCACAGGCGGACGACAGCGCAGCGGTCGCGGCGGTCGTGGCGCGCTTCCACTCGGCGCTCGCCGCCGGCGACTCGACGGGCGTGCTCGAGCTCTTGAGCGAGGATGCCGTCATCGTCGAGGCCGGCGCGGTCGAGACGGTGGCCGACTATCGCAGGCATCACTTGAAAGACGACATCGAATTTGCACGTGCCGTGAAGAGCAAGCGGGCCGCGCCGCGCGTCACCGTCGAAGGCGATGCGGCGTGGGCCGTATCGAGCAGCGAGACGGCCGGCACTTTCCAGGGCCGCCCGGCCGATTCCCGGGGTGCCGAGCTGATGGTGCTGACCCGCTCGCCGCCTGGCTGGAAGATCCGCGCGGTGCATTGGTCATCGCGCCGACGGCCTGCGCCGCCATGAGCACGATCCTCATCACCGGCGCCGGCCGCGGACTGGGTTACGAGCTGGCCCGGCAATATGCCGGCGACGGCTGGGGCGTGATCGGCACGGTACGCAGCCCCTCCGCCCAGCAGCGCGTCGAAGCGCTGGGAGCGCAATCGCATTGCGCCGATGTCACGAATCTCGAGCAGATCCGCGGGCTGGCCAGGCAATTGAACGGCAAGCCGATCGACGTGCTCTTCTGCAATGCCGGCATCATCGGCAAACGGGGCATGAGCATCGGCCATTTCGATTTCAGCTCGTGGCAGGAGGTGATGCGCGTCAATGTGCTCGGTCCGGCCGCCGTCGCGGAAGCGCTCGTGGACAATGTCGCCGCGAGCGAGCGTAAAGTGATTGCCATGATGTCGAGCCGGCTGGGATCGATCAGCGAGTCGAGCGGCGCCACGCTGCCTTACGCCACGAGCAAGGCCGCGCTGAACATGCTCGTCAAGGGATTGGCGGCGACGCTTGCGTCGCGCGGCGTGATCGTGGTGGCGCTCAGTCCCGGCTGGGTGCGGACCGACATGGGCGGACAAGGCGCGCCGCTCGGCGCCGAGGCTTCCGTGGCGGGCTTGCGCAAGGTGATCGCCGGACTCTCGCCGCGCGATTCCGGCCGGTTCTTCGCCTACGATGGCGCCGCGATCCCATGGTGACCCTCGACGTCGTGGCGCTGCTCGAAGGCGGCAAGGAGCTCAGGATCAAGGCGCGCATGGATTCGCCCGAGCAGCAGGCCGACGGCAGCTGGGTCTGCCGCGTCGAGGTGGCGCCGCTCAATGCCCAGCCGCTCGACGTGCGCGGCGTCGATTCGTTTCATGCCGTGTGGCTCGCGTGCGCGCTCATTCTCAAGCTCCTCACGCAGCTCAAGGCCAACGGCGCGCGCCTGATCAACGAAGACGGCAGCGATTTTCCGCTCGAGGCCTACCTGGCCGGCCTCGACGAGAAGCGATAAAGGTTGCTCCAGGCCGACAGCGCCCGTAACCGGCTGATCGGCATCGGCCTGGTCTCGCTCACGTACCTGCTCTTCACGCTGCTCGACGGCAGCGCGAAGTGGCTGGTGCGCGGGATGCCGCTCATCATGGTGGTGTGGCTGCGCTTCGTGCTGCACGTCGTCATCGGCGGCGCGATCCTTTTCCCATTGCGCGGCGCGGCGCTGGTGCGCACGCAGTACTGGCGCTGGCACGCGCTGCGCGCGCTCATGTTCGTCGCCATGACCGGGCTCAATTTCTGGGCGCTGCAGTACCTGCAGCTGACCGTCACCTCCTCGATCTCCTTCAGCGTGCCGATCCTGATCGCGGTCATCAGCTCGCTCTTCCTCGGCGAGAAGCGCGATCTCGGGCGCTGGATCGCGATCTTCACCGGCTTCGCCGGGGTGCTGGTCATCGTGCGGCCGTGGTCGGCCGCGTTCCATCCCGCGATGCTGGTGGCGATGGTGAACGCGGTCATCTACGCCGTCTTCATGCTGATGACGCGGCGGCTTGCGGCATACGAGTCGCCCGAGACGATCCAATACGTGCCGGCGCTCGGCGCCGCGATCCTCCTCACGCCCTTTGCGCTCGCCGGCTGGGAATGGCCGGATAGCTGGCTCGAATGGACCGTCGCCTGCCTGCTCGGTGTCCTCGGCGCGACCGGCCACTACCTCCTCGCGCTCGCGCATCGCTACGCCCCGGCGAGCGTCATCGCGCCGTTCCTCTATCAGCAGGTGCTGTACATGGCGATCTTCGGCTACCTGGTCTTCGGCGACGTGCCGGCGGCCGCGGTCTGGGTCGGCGCCGTGATCGTCGTGGCGAGCGGGCTCTACCTCTTCTATCGGGAACGGGGCGCCTGAGGTAGAGTTTCGGCCTCTAGGGGACGCAATGGCGAAGAGGATACGGAAGACGGCCCGCGGCATGGCGCGGACCGTCGTTTCCAACCTTTCCTCCGACTGGTACTGGGAGCAGGACGCGGAGCTGCGCTTCACGCGCGTGCAGGTGCGCAGCGGCGACCCCGTCGAGCAGGCGCTGGCCGAGAAGATCCTCGGCAGGAAGCGCTGGGAAACCGGTATCGAGATCGAGGGCGGATGGGACGAGCATCGAGCGGCGCTCGAGGCGCGCGCACCCTTCCGCGACGTCCTCATGTGGCGCGAGCTCGACGATGGCAGCCGCCGCTACGTCCTCACCTCCGGCGACCCCGTATTCGATGCGCGCGGCCGCTTCACGGGCTACCGCGGCATCGGCCGCGACATCACGGCGCAGAAGCGCGTCGAGCGCCTCCTTCGGCTCGAGCACCGCATCATGCGGCGCCTTGCGCAGACGAGCGAGCCGCAGGCGGCGCTCGCCTGGGCATTGCAGGCCCTGTGCGAGACCGAACGTTGGGATTGCGGCGAGATCTGGACGCTCGACGAGCGCACCGGCACGCTGCGGCGCTATGCGCACTGGTTCGATCCCGCGCTCGACGGCGCGCGCGACTTCATCCAGGCGTCGGCCGAAGTGACCTTCGCGCCGGGCGCGGGCCTCGTCGGACACGTGTGGCAGTCCGGCGAGCCGCTCTGGGTCGGCGATATCACGGCGGACCCGCGCGTCTTGCGCACGAGCATCGCGCAGCGTGCGGGCCTTGTCGCGGCGATGCTGTTTCCGATCTGGACGACCGGGCGCGTCACGGGCGTGCTCGATCTGACGAGCCGCCGCATGCGGCCGCCGCACAAGCGCGTGCAGCAGGCATTGCATGTCATTGCGGGCATGATCGGCCAGTACCTCGAGCGCACGGCGGCCGAGCAGGCGGTGCGCGAGAGCGAGGCGCGCTTTCGCAGCCTGACGCACTTGTCGTCCGACTGGTACTGGGAACAGGACCCCGAATTGCGCTTCACGCGCATGGAGGGGCGCGAGGCGATCTTCCAGGATCCGTCGCTGCGCACCACGCTCATCGGCAAGCGGCGCTGGGAAACGGGGCTCGAGGTCGAGGGCGGCTGGCCGGCCCATCGCGCGCTTCTCGACTCGCGGCAGACCTTCCATGACGTGCTCATGTGGCGCGAGATGGATGACGGCACGCTGCGCTACATCTGCGTGAGCGGCGAGCCGGTGTTCCGACCGAGCGGCGAGTTCGCCGGCTACCGCGGCATCGGCCGCAATGTCACCGACGAAAAGCGCGCCGAGCAGATGCTCAAGCTCGAGCACAAGGTGGCCGGGCTGCTCGCGGAAGCGGAAGACAGCGCGAGCGGCCTGCGCAATGTGATCCGCGCGGTCTGCGAGGCGGAGAACTGGGCCTGCGGGCGCTACTTCCGGCTCGATGAGAGCGCGCGCGTGCTGCGCTTCCACGATGCCTGGGCGCCGCCGGAGCTCGGCAAGTACATCGAAGGCTCGAGACGGCTCGTCTATGCAACGGGCGAAGGGCTCGCCGGCAAGGTGCTGGCATCCGGCGAGCCGCTCTGGAGCCAGGACGGCCGCTTCGATCCGCGCGTGCGCGAGCGCGCGCTCGCCGAAGGCAGCGGCCTGCGCGGGGCTTTCCTCTTCCCGGTCATCTCCGAAGCCCGCCTGGTCGGCGTGCTGAGCTTCGCCAGCCCCAAGCTGCGCGAGCCGGACAAGCGCCTGCGCGACGCCTCGCGCGTCATCGGCAGCCAGGTCGGACAGTTCCTGCAGCGCAAGCTCGCCGAAGAAGCGCTGCGGGAGAGCGAGGAGCGCTTCCGCAGCCTGACGCAGATGTCGTCGGATTTCTTCTGGGAGACCGACGAAGCTCACCGCTTCACGCAGCTCGTGCACGGGCCCAACTATCCCGACGAGTACATGGGGCGCGCGGCGCTCGGCAAGACGGCCTGGGAGATTCCTTCCGTCAGCCCTGACGAAGCAGGCTGGGCGGCGCTACGCATGCACGTCGACCAGCGTTTGTCGCTGCGCGATTTCGAGTTCGGGCGCCGCCTGTCCGGCGGCAGCGTGCGCTACTTCGCCGTGAGCGGCGAGCCGCGCTTTGCCGGCGACGGCCGCTTCATCGGCTACCGCGGCGTCGGACGCGACATCACCGAGATCATGCTGGCGCGCGAGCGCATGTCCTC
>DATDCR010000452.1:0-2057 GCA_036524215.1 Burkholderiales bacterium | reverse complement strand
ATTGCCGGTATTCTGATGTTGGTCAATCGGTGATTTGGCGTCCATGCAGTCATTGAGTCAATCAAAGGAGATGTAAAATGCGTCACTTGAAATGGAATGCGCGCAGGTGGTGGCCTTCGCCAATGCCGGCGGCGACCTCATCAACTCGCTCAAGCAGGCGGCCGAGTTCAACCTCGGCGCGAAGCAGATCCTCACGGGGCTGATCTTCGATCTGAACGGCGTGGTGCCGCTCGGGCTGCAGGCGGCGCAGGGCCTCCTCGCCGTCGATCCGTTCTACTGGGACACGAACGACGCCACGCGGGCCTGGTCGAGGCGCTTCCAGGCGCGCCACCCGCAGAAGATCATGCCGAACGACATGCAGGCCGGCGTCTACGCCGGCGCGCTGCATTACCTGAAGGCGGTCGACAAGGTCGGCTCGCCGGCCGACGGCCGCGCGGTGGTCGCGGCGATGAAGTCCATGCCGACCGACGATGCGCTGTTCGGCAAAGGCGTGATCCGCGCGGACGGCCGCAAGATGCACCCGATGTATCTCTTCGAGGTGAAGCGCGCGAGCGAATCGCGCGGCGCCTGGGACTGGTACAAGCTGATCGAGACCATCCCGGCCGAGCAGGCGTTCCGCCCGCTCGCCGAGGGCGGCTGCAAGCTAGCCGGCTAGGCCCAGCAGCCGCGCCGCGTTCTGCTTCATGATGAGCGGGCGCACCTCGGGCTTGATCGGCAGCTTGTCGAATTCCTCGATCCAGCGCTGCGGGCTCATCACCGGATAGTCGGAGCCGAAGAGGATCTTGTCCTTGAGCAGCGTGTTCGCGTACTGCACCAGGATCGGCGGAAAGTACTTCGGCGACCAGCCCGAGAGATCGATGTAGACCTGCGGCTTGTGCGTCGCCACCGAGAGCGCCTCTTCCTGCCACGGGAACGAGGGGTGCGCGAGGATGATCGGCATGTCGGGAAAGTCGACCGCCACGTCGTCGAGCAGCATCGGGTTCGAGTACTTGAGGCGGATGCCGCTGCCCGCGCGCGTGCCCGCGCCGACGCCCGTCTGCCCGGTATGGAAGATCGCCGGCAGCTTCGCCTCCGCGATTGCCTCGTAGAGCGGATACGCCATGCGATCGTTCGGGAAGAAGTCCTGCACCGACGGGTGGAATTTGAATCCCTTTACGCGGTACTCGGTGATGAGTTTTTTGGCAAGACGAACCCCTTCCGTCCCGCGATGCGGATTGATGCTGGCAAACGGAATCGCGACGTCGCCTTCCTTGTGCGCGAGCTCGGCGATCTCCTCGTTGGTGATCTTGCGGCTCGCGCCCTTGTCGCCATCGACGGTGAAGACGACGAACGCCATCTTCAGCTTGCGGTACATGGCCGCCATCTCGGGCACCGTCTGGTGCTGGGGCTGGTAGCGGAAATAGCGCCCCATCGCCTCCTGCGATTCCGTGGGCGCGTCGTCGACGCGCAGCGCGGACTTCCAGGCGTGGGTGTGGATGTCGATGGCGACGAACTGGTCAATGTTCATTTTTGAGCACTGCCGAGAAAAGCGGCCGGTCGATGTTACCGCCCGAGAGCACGGCCGCGACCTTGCGGCCGCTCAACTGGCGGCGCTCCTTGCGCATCGCCGCGAACGGTGCGGCGCCGGCGCCTTCGGCGCAGTTGTGCGTGCACTGGAAGATCGCCGCGATCGCCTGCGCGACTTCATCGTCGGTGACTTCGACGATGCGCTCGACGTTGTTCCAGATGATCTCGAGCGCCTGCGCATCGGGCGTGCGCACCGCCATGCCGTCCGCGATCTTGGTGGTGACCGCAATCTCGACCGCCTTGTGCGCGGCGAACGACGCGGCATAGGCGCGAGCGTGCGCGGAGACGACGCCCACGATCTCGGCCTTCGAGCCGAGGGCGTTGCGCACCGAGACGGCGCCGCAGATGCCGGAGCCGAGCCCGATCGGCACGTAGAGCGTCTGCAGGTCCGGCACCGCGCGAAAGAGCTCGAGGCTCCAGGTCGCCACGCCCGTGACGAGCAGGCGATGAAAGGACGGCACCATGTGCAGCTTGTCGCGCGCGGCCAGCAT
>DATDCR010000451.1:0-5217 GCA_036524215.1 Burkholderiales bacterium | reverse complement strand
TGCTTGAGGCAATGGCGAGCGGCGTGCCGGTGGTCTCGTCCAACCGCGCATCGCTCCCGGAAGTTGGCGGCGAGGCAGCTCTGATGGTCGAGCCCGGCGATCCACTGCGCCTGCGCGACGCCCTGCAAACGCTGCTCGACGATGATCGCGAGGCGGCGCGCCGCGTGCAACTCGGGCTGGCACAGGCACGGCGCTTCACGTGGAGAGGCTGCGCGGACGAGACGGTGCAGGTTTACCGCGAGGTGCTTACGTCTCGGTGATCCGGGTCCTCACCTTCGGCCGCTTCGCCGACGCCAACTTCGGCGGGCTGGAGCGCTATGTCTTCGAGCTGGCGCGCGGCCTGCGCGGCGTGGTGGACTACACCAACATCGTCGCCGACCGCGGCGGCGCGCCCGATGTCGAGGTCGTTGGCAGGACGCTGCGCGCGCCGTCGTGGTTCGAGCTCGGCGGCACGCCCGTCTGTCCAGGCATGCTGCGGCTGGCGCACGAGGCGCACCGCGCCGCGCCGTTCGACATCGTTCACCTGCAGTTTCCCGCCGACCCGATGGCGCACTGGGCGGCGGCGATACCGCGTTCGGCAAAGCGCGTGATCAGCTGGCACAGCGACATCATCCGCCAGCGGACGCTGCTCAGCCTTTATCGGCCCTTCCTCAACCGCCTGCTGCGCTCCGCGGACGCGATCATCGCCGCCACGCCCGCGCATTTCTCGTCCTCCGAGCAGCTCGATCCGGTCCGCAGCCGCGGCATCTTCCATGTCGTGCCTTACGGCTTGGATCTCGAACGGTTCCGCGCCCGTCCGGCGCTGGCCGACGACCTGTGCGCGCGATATCCGGCGCCTTTCCGCATTTTTTCCTTGGGGAGACATGTCTACTACAAGGGCTTCGAGTTTCTGATTCGCGCGTTGGCAGCAATGCCTGGCACGCGACTGCTGCTCGGCGGACAGGGACCGCTCACCGAAGAGTTGAAGCGCACGGCGCGCGATGCCGGTGTGGCCGATCGGGTGGCGTTCTTGGGCCGCATTCCGGACGCCGAGCTGCCGGCCTATTACCACGCTTGCGACGTCTTCTGCCTGTCTTCGATCGAGCCGGCCGAGGCGTTCGGCATCGTGCAGATCGAGGCCATGGCCGCCGGCAGGCCGGTGGTGTGCTGCGAGCTGCACAACGGCGTGAACTGGGTCAATCGCGACGGCGTGACGGGCCTCGTCGTGCCGCCCAAGGACAGCGCCGCGCTTGCGGCAGCGCTCAACCGCCTCGCGGGCGATGCAGCCTTGCGCGGGCGGCTTGGCACCCAGGCACGCGAGCGCGCCTGGCGCGAGTTCACGACCGAGGCGATGGCGCAGGGGACGCTGCGCGTGTACGAGCAGGTGCTCGGCAAGGGAAAGCGGTGAACATCGCGGTCACCGGCGCCTCCGGATTCATCGGCGGGCATCTTTGCGCGTCCCTCGGCGCCGCCGGCCACGAGGTCCACCCCTGCAGTGCCCGCGGCGGTGTTGACCGGCTCGAGCTTGGCGCAGCGGAAGTGCTCGTGCATCTGGCGGCATTCGCCCACGCGCGCGGCGTCGATCCGGCGAAGCTTCGCCGGGTGAATACCGATCTGCCGCTCGAGCTCGGCCGCCTGTGTGCCGCGCGGGGTATTCGCATGGTGTTCATGAGCAGCGTGAAGGTGCACGGCGGGGAATCCGCCGCGCCGCTCACGGAAGCCGCGCCGTTCGCGCCGGCAGACGAATACGGCGAGAGCAAGGCGCGCGCGGAAGAAGGGCTGCGCGCCATCCCCGGCTTGCGCCTCACCGTGCTGCGCCCGCCGCTCGTCTACGGTCCGGGCGTGCGTGCGAATTTCCTGGCGCTGGTTCGCGCCATCGCACGCGGCTGGCCCTTGCCCCTCGCCAGCATCGACAACAGGCGCAGCCTCGTCTTCGTCGGCAATCTCGCCGATGCGGTCGCGCGAGTGCTGGCGACCGACGGAACGTTTTTCGTCTCGGACGGCGAGCCGGTCTCGACGCCGCGGCTTTGCGAGGAGATCGGCGCGGCGCTCGGCCGTCCGGCGCGTCTTTTTCCGTTCCCATCGGCGCTTCTTCCGCGCAAGCTAGCGGGCTCGCTCGTGGTCGACGATTCTGCCTTGCGCCGCGCGCTCGGCTGGCGAGCGCCTCACTCCCTCGAGACAGGCCTGGCGCAGACGGCGCGCTGGTATCGCCGCCGCTAGAATGCCCTGATGCTCGGCGTGCTGGCGCTCATCTCCTTCGCCATTTCCTTCTCGGCGGCGCGCATTCTGCTGCGGCAGTTCTCCCGACTGGCGCTCGACCGGCCAAACGAGCGTTCGCTCCATGAACGGCCGGTTCCCCGCACCGGCGGTATCGCGATCCTGGCGGGCGCGCTTACCAGCGTCGCATTTGGGACGGGCGAGCTTTGGTTGCCGATCGTCCTTGCACTTGTCCTCGCTGCGGTGTCGTTCGTCGACGATCTGCGCGGCCTCGGGACATTGACCCGACTTGCGGCGCACCTGGCCGCTGGCAGCGTCCTGGTTTGGTATGTCCTTAGTCCGATGCATGCGGTCGAGCTGGCGATGCTCGCAATCGCCGTGACGTGGATCACCAATGCCTACAACTTCATGGACGGTTCCGACGGCTTGGCGGGCGGAATGGCGCTCATCGGTTTTGGCGCTTACGCATTCGCGTCCGCCATGGCAGGGCACGCCGCCCTTGTCGGCTTCAACATTGGCCTGTCGGCCGCGGCGGCAGCGTTTCTCTTTCTCAACTTTCCACCGGCGCGCATCTTTCTCGGTGACGTGGGGTCCGTGCCGCTCGGATTCCTCGCCGGCTCGCTTGGCATTGTCGGTTGGCGTGACGACGTTTGGCCGCTATGGTTTCCCGTCATCGTTTTTGGGCCGTTCATCGCCGATGCGACGGCGACCTTGCTTCGCCGGCTCGTCCATGGCGAACGCATCTGGCAAGCGCATCGCGAGCATTACTATCAACGGCTGGTCCGTTCCGGCGCGGGTCATCGCGGAACAGCGTTGATCGGTTATGCCGTCATGCTCTGTGGTGCCGCGCTAGCGCTCTACGCGCGCGATAAGGCGCCCTCGATCCAGCTGGCTGCTGTCGTTGCCGCGGGCTTGCTGCTGACAGCTGTCGCGTGGTGGATCGATCTACGCTGGGCGCGCTACAACCGGGCTGGGCAGGCAAGCACGTGAACCAAGTCAACGTTCGGCGGCTCACGGTCTTCTTGCACGACTTGACCGCAGCGGCGGCTGCATGGCTGCTCGCCTATTGGCTGCGCTTCAATCTCGACATTCCTGCCGAGTTTGCCGACACGATGTGGCGCCGGCTGCCGCTGGTGCTCGCCGTACACGCGGCCGTCTTCTGGTCTTTGGGTCTTTATCGCGGTCTCTGGCGCTATGCAAGCCTGCCGGACCTGCAGCGCATTCTCGTCGCCGCCGGCCTCGCGGCGCTTGGCGTACCCGCACTCCTTGCCTTTCTCGGCATGGCGGAAGGCGTGCCGCGTTCTGTTTTCCTGGTTGCCCCGGTGTTTCTGGTGGTCGCCATGGGCGGCAGCCGCCTCGCGTATCGCGCATGGCGGGAAGGCCGCCTCGTTCCCCTGGTGGCCAACCTGCAGGCGACGCCGGTACTGGTCATCGGCGCCGGCAACGCCGCAGCTGCGCTCCTGAAGGAGCTGGCGGGAAGCTCGCAATGGCGCGTCGTCGGCCTGCTCGATGACGACGCGAAAAAGGTCGGCGCAGAGATCTTCGGCATCAAGGTCGTCGGCCGTATCCAGGACGTCCGCGCCTTGGGCGAGCGCCTTGGCGTTACGCAGGCCGTCATCGCCATGCCCTCGGCGACGCACCAGGAGCGCCAGCGCGCCGTGCAGCTTTGCAACGGAGCCGGCATTGCCGTGATGACGGTGCCGGCGTTGGCGGACATAGTCTCCGGGCGCGTAAACGTTGCGGCAATTCGCGCCATCGAGCTCGACGATCTTCTCGGGCGCGATCCGGTGGAGTTGGATGACGCCGGGCTGCACGCCTTCTTGACTGGCCGGACCGTGCTCGTCACCGGCGCCGGCGGGTCGATCGGCTCGGAGCTTTGCCGCCAGATCGCGCGGTTCGCGCCGGGGCGACTGGTGCTTTTCGAGCTTTCCGAATTCGCGCTCTACAGCATCGAGCAGCAGTTCCGCGACCGGTTCCCTGCCATGCAAGTCACGCCGGTCATCGGCGACGCAAAGGACGAAGCCCGCGTCGAAGAAGTTTTCCGCCGCTGCAAGCCGGACGTCGTGTTCCACGCGGCGGCCTACAAGCACGTGCCGCTGATGGAGGAGGACAACGCCTTCCAGGCGGTGGCAAACAATGTGCTCGCCACGCTCACCGTGGCGCGCGCCACGCAGCGCGCGCAGGCTGCCAAATTCGTTCTCGTGTCGACCGACAAGGCGGTGAACCCGGTCAATGTGATGGGCGCTTCCAAGCGCCTGGCGGAGCTCGTGTGCCAGGCGCTCCAGCCGCAGGGGGGCACCGAGTTCGTCATCGTGCGCTTCGGCAACGTGCTCGGCTCCACGGGCAGCGTGGTGCCGCGCTTCCGGCAACAAATTGCGAGCGGCGGTCCGGTGACCGTTACCCACCCGGAGATGCAGCGCTACTTCATGTCGATCGCCGAAGCGGCGCAGCTCGTGCTCCAGGCGGCGTTGATGGGTCGCGGCGGCGAGATCTACGTCCTCGACATGGGCGAGCCGGTCAAGATCGCCGACCTCGCGCGCCAGATGATCCGGCTGTCGGGCTTTTCCGAAAGCGAGATCCGCATCGAGTACACCGGGCTGCGGCCCGGCGAGAAGCTCTACGAGGAGCCGCTCGCCGACGCGGAGAGGACGCTGCCGACCCCGCACCCGAAGCTGCGCGTCGCGCAGGCGCGCGCCGCCGAGCATCCGCCGCTGCTCGAGGAGGTGGTGCAGTGGCTCTCACGGAACAACGGCGCCGAGGCGGCCGCGGTTCGCAGCCAGCTCAGGGTCTGGGTGCCGGACTACGCGCCGGGCGAGTCAGCCGCGCACGTCGTAGTAGGAGCGGAACCAGTCCGCAAAGCGGGCTAGGCCCACCTCGAGCGGCGTCGACGGCGCGAAGCCGACCGCGCGCGCGAGCGCGCTCGTGTCGGCATACGTCGCCTTGACGTCTCCGGGCTGCATCGGCTTCATCTCCAGCACGGCCTTGCGGCCGAGCACGCGCTCGAGCGCCGCGATGTAATCC
>DATDCR010000450.1:0-6823 GCA_036524215.1 Burkholderiales bacterium | reverse complement strand
ACGTGAAGGGCGAGATCCTGGAGTTGAAGAACACCATCAACACCATGGTGGACCAGCTGCGCTCCTTCGCCTCGGAAGTGACGCGGGTGGCGCGCGAGGTGGGCACGGAAGGCCGCCTCGGCGGACAGGCCGTGGTGCGCGGCGTGTCCGGCGTATGGAAGGACCTCACCGACAACGTGAACTTCATGGCCGGCAACCTGACGTCGCAGGTGCGCGGTATCGCCAAGGTGGTGACCGCGGTGGCGAACGGCGACCTGAAGCAGAAGCTGACGGTGGAGGCGAAGGGCGAGATCGCGGCCCTTGCCGAGACGATCAACAACATGACGGAGACGCTCGCCACCTTCGCCGAGCAGGTGACGACCGTGGCGCGCGAGGTGGGCGTCGAAGGCAAGCTCGGGGGCCAGGCCAAGGTGCCGGGCGCAGCGGGCACCTGGAAGGACCTGACGGAGAACGTGAACGAGCTCGCGGCGAACCTGACCACGCAGGTGCGCGCGATCGCGGAGGTGGCGACGGCCGTGACGCAGGGCGACCTGACGCGGTCGATCTCGGTGGAGTCGCAGGGCGAGGTGGCGGCGCTGCGCGACACGATCAACGAGATGATCCGCAACCTCAAGGACACGACGCAGAAGAACACCGAGCAGGACTGGCTGAAGACCAACCTCGCCAAGTTCTCGCGCATGCTGCAGGGCCAGCGCGACCTGATGGCGGTCGGCCAGATGATCCTGTCCGAGCTCGCGCCGGTGGTGGGCGCGCAGCAGGCCGAGTTCTACGTGCTGGCGGGCGAGGAGAATCCCAAGCTGAAGCTCCTCGCCTCGTTCGCTTCCGGCGGCCAGGGCTCGCACGGCAAGGAAGTCGAGCTCGGCGAAGGCCTCGTCGGCCAGTGCGCCATCGAGAAGCGCAAGCTTCTGCTCGCCGGCGTGCCGGCGGCGCACTTCCGCATCACGACCGGCCTCTCCGACCAGGGCGCGGCCGACGTGATGGTGCTGCCGGTGGTGTTCGAAGGCACGGTGCGCGGCGTGATCGAGCTCGCCTCGCTCGAGCGCTTCAACCCGGCGCACCAGGCGTTCCTCGACCAGCTCACGGAATCGATCGGCATCGTGATCAACACGATCGAGGCGAATACCCGCACGGAGAACCTGCTCAAGCAGTCGCAGTCCCTCGCCGTCGAATTGCAGCAGACCAACGAAGAGCTGCAGGAGAAGGCGCGCCTGCTCGCGCACCAGAACGAGGAGGTGGAGCGCAAGAACCGCGAGGTGGAGCTGGCACGGCAGGCGCTGGAAGAGAAGGCGGCGCAGCTCGCGCTCACCTCGAAGTACAAGTCCGAGTTCCTGGCGAACATGTCGCACGAGCTGCGCACGCCGCTCAACAACCTGCTGATCCTCTCCGACCAGCTGTCGCGCAACACCGACGGCAACCTGAACGCGAAGCAGGTCGAGTTCGCGAAGACGATCCACTCCTCGGGCAACGAGTTGCTGGCCCTCATCGCGGATATCCTGGATCTGTCGAAGATCGAGTCCGGCACGGTGGCCGTCGAGCCCTCCGAGCTTCGCTTCGACGACCTGCAGCGCTACGTCGAGCGCACCTTCCGCCACGTGGCGGATACGAAGAAGGTCGACTTCCGCGTGCAGGTCGACCAGGCGCTGCCGCGCACCATGGTCACCGACATCAAGCGGCTGCAGCAGATCATCAAGAACCTGCTCTCCAACGCGTTCAAGTTCACGCACGTGGGGCATGTCTCGATCGCCATCGCGCCGGCGGTGTCCGGCTGGTCGGCCGACGCCGAGGCGCTCGAGGCCGCCGACCACGTGATCGCGTTCAAGGTGAGCGACACCGGGATCGGCATCTCGGCGGAGAAGCAGCAGATCATCTTCGAGGCGTTCCAGCAGGCCGACGGCTCGACCTCGCGCAAGTACGGCGGCACGGGCCTCGGCCTCGCCATCTCGCGCGAGCTCTCCAAGCTCCTCGGCGGCGACATCAAGCTGGTCAGCTCGCCGGGAGCGGGCAGCGTGTTCACCCTCTACCTGCCGCTCAACTACACGCCGCCGCGCATCGCGCGCCCGCGCCCGATCGCCGAGCCGCAGAAGCCGCAGCAGCCCGAACCGGTGGAAGCGGTGGAGCTGGTCGAGGACGAGCCCGCGGTGCAGTTCGCCAACGAGGCGGAGGACGATCGCGACGATCTGCAGCCCGGCGACAAGGTGGTGCTGATCGTGGAGAACGATCTGGGCTTCGCCAAGATCCTGCTCGACGCGACGCGCCAGAAGGGCCTGAAAGGCGTGGTGAGCGGCACCGGCGCGGCGGCACTCGCCATGATCCGCGAGTACCAGCCGGCGGTGATCACGCTCGACATCTACCTGCCCGACATGCAGGGCTGGCGCGTGCTCGAGCGGCTGAAGGCCGACCTCGCTACGCGCCATATCCCGGTGTGCGTGGTCAGCACGGATGACGCAAGGGACCGCGCGCTCAACTCGGGCGCGATCGGCTTCATCTCCAAGCCGCTCACCTCGCGCGACCTCGTCGACGCGGCGATCGGGCAGCTCAAGGAGTTCATCACCCGGCCTTCGCGCCAGGTGCTTCTGATGATGCCCGACGCGAGCCCGCGGGCGGAGGTGATCGAGCACCTCGGCGCGGCCGATATCGGCATGCTGGTCGCCTGGTCGCGCGACGAGGCGATGCGGATCCTGAAGAGCACGCAGATCGACTGCCTGGTGGTGGACGAGGCCGTAACCGACCTCGGGCCGCAGGACGTGCTCGATGCGCTCGAGCAGAAGCCGGTGCTGCGCCTGTTGCCGGTCGTGTTCTTCGGCGCGAAGGGCGAGCAGATGCTCTCGCGCTGGAAGGGCGCCTTCGCGCTGCGCGAGGCGCGCACCACCGAGCGGCTGCTCGACTACATCTATTTCTTCGTGCACCGGAGCACCGCCTCCATGTCGGAGGACGAGAGGAAGCGCCTCGAGGAGCTGCACAGCTCGCAGCGCGTGCTGGAGAAGAAGCGCGCGCTGCTGGTCGACGACGACATGCGCAACATCTTCGCCCTCGCCACGGTGCTCGACGAGGAGGGCATGGAGGTAGTGTCGGCGAACAACGGCCGCGAGGCGATCGACATCGTGCGCCGCGACCCGAACATCGACATCGTGCTGATGGACATCATGATGCCGGAGATGGACGGCATCACCACCATCAAGGAGATCAGGAAGCTCCAGCGCGGCGTCGACCTGCCGATCATCGCGGTCACGGCGAAGGCGATGAAGGGCGACCGCGAGCGCTGCATCGAGGCCGGTGCCTGGGACTACCTCTCGAAGCCGGTCGATCGCCTGCACATGCTGTCGGTGCTGCGCGGCTGGCTGCACCGCTGATAATTCAGGGACGGACCACGGTTTAGATGCAAGAAGAAAAAGCCAACATCCTGGTCGTCGACGACCTGCCGGAGAAGCTGCTGGTCTTCAGCAGCATCCTGGAGGAGCTCGGGCAGAACCTGGTGATGGTTCGCTCGGGCTCGGAGGCGCTGCGCGAGGTGCTGAACCGCGAGTTCGCGGTGATCCTGCTCGACGTCAACATGCCGGACATCGACGGCCTCGAGACCGGCCGCCTGATCCGCCAGTACAAGAAATCGGCGCACACGCCGATCATCTACATCACCGCCTACGCCGACGAGATGCAGACCGCCCAGGGCTATTCGCTCGGCGCGGTCGACTACATCCTGTCGCCGGTGCGCCCCGACGTGCTGCGCAGCAAGGTCAAGGTGTTCGTCGACCTCTACAAGATGCAGCAGCGCACCAAGGCGATGGCGGAAGCCGAGGCGGCAAGGCACGCCGCCGAGGACGCCAAGCGGCGCGCGAACTTCCTCGCGCACGCCAGCCAGGAGCTCGGCGCCTCGCTCGACCTCGAGCAGGCGATGCGCCGCCTGCTCGAGCTCGTCGTGCCGCACGTCTGCGACGTGGCCGCGGTCTGCATCGAGAAGGAGCCCGGCAGGCTCTCGACCTTGAGCGCCCCGGCCGCCGACTTCGTGCCGCCGCCGCTGCAGGCCGCGATCGAGCGCGTCTTCGCCGAGCGCAAGGCGATCGAGACCACCGGCGAGGGCGGCCTGGCGGCCTGCTCCTGCCACCCGCTGCAGATCGGCGAGCGCGTCATCGGCGCGCTCGCGCTCGGCTATGCCGACCGCGCGCCGCGCGACCGGGAGATGATCGACGAGATCGCCGGCCGGGCCGCCATCGCGCTCGACAATGCGCGCCTGTACCGCAGCCTGAAGCGCGAGATCGCGCGCTCGCGGCAGGCCGAGGAGGAGCTGCAGGACGCGAACCGCCGCAAGGACGAGTTCCTGGCGATGCTGTCGCACGAGCTGCGCAACCCGCTCGCGCCGATCCGCAACGCGGTGGAGCTGATGCGCCGCGTCGGCTCGACCGAGCAGCGCCTCATCATGGCGCGCGACGTGATCGACCGCCAGGTGACGCAGCTCGCGCGGCTGGTCGACGAGCTGCTCGACGTCTCGCGCATCAGCCAGGGCAAGATCGTGCTGAAGAAGGAGCAGGTCGAGCTCTCCAAGATCATCGCGCACAGCGTGGAAACGGTGCGGCCGATGGTCGACGCGCGCGAGCAGACGCTGGCGGTCGAGGTGAACCCGAGGCCGGTCTGGCTGCTCGGCGACTTCGCGCGCCTTTCGCAGGTGGTCGCCAACCTTCTCAACAACGCCTCCAAGTACACGCCAGAGGGCGGGCGCATCCGGCTCGCCGCCACGGCCGGCGAGGGCTTCGCCACGATCAGCGTCGAGGACAACGGCAGCGGCATCGACAGCCACCTGCTGCCGCGCGTGTTCGAGCTGTTCGTGCAGGGCGAGCGCGGCCTCGATCGCAGCCAGGGCGGGCTCGGCATCGGCCTTACGCTGGTGAAACGCCTGGTCGAGCTGCATCAGGGGCACGTCGAGGCCTCCAGCCCGGGCGTCGGCATGGGCTCGATGTTCCGCATCACGCTGCCCAGTATCAGCGCGGTTCACCGGCACGCCGAAGAGACCTCGACGCCGATGACCACCGTGCCCGAGGTCTACGGCAGGCGCGTGCTGGTGGTGGACGATAACGTCGACGCGGCGGAGAGCACGGCCGCCTTCCTGCGCCTCGAAGGCCATGAGGTGAAGACGGTCAGCGATGGCCCCGAGGCGCTGGCGTCGGTATCGGTCTTCGCGCCGCATGTCATCGTGCTCGACATCGGCCTGCCGGGCCTCGACGGCTACGCGATCGCGCGGCGCCTGCGCGAGCAGGGCGACACCAGCCACGCGCTGCTCATCGCGCTCACCGGCTACGGCACGCGCGAGGACCGCGACCGCGCCATGAGCGCGGGCTTCGACCATCATTTCGTCAAGCCGGCCGATCCGCGCCTGATCCAGCGCGCGATCGAGCAGGGCCGCCGCAGCGGCGAAAGCGCCGAGGTCTCGGTCCCGCAATCCGGGCGTTGATGCTCGAGCCAGGCGCCGCCGCCGAGCGTGCGTTTTACGCGCGTACCTTCGCGCTCGTCACGCTGGCGTTGCTTGCCTACCTTCTGTACCAGATGTTCGCGCCGTTCCTGGCGCCGATCGCGTGGGCGCTGTTCATCGCGTTCCTGATCCACCCGCTGCAGCTGTGGCTGTGCCGCAAGCTCGGCGGCCGGGAGAGCGTGTCGGCGGCGCTGCTCACTGCCGCGACCGTGCTTGTGCTGCTGGGGCCGCTCGCCGGCCTCGCTACCGCCTTTGCCGCGCAGGCCGGCGACCTGTTGCGCGAGGTGCAGCAGTTCATCACGCAGCACCGCCCCGCCGAGCCGACCGATGTCTCGTCGCTGCCGGTTGTCGGGCCGGCCATCGCCTGGCTGCGCGAAGCGACCGGCATCTCGCTCGAGCAGATCGAAGCCTGGGTGGTGGAAGGCACGCGCGCCATCGTCAACTTCGTCGCCGGGCTGGGTCGGCTGGCGGTCCTCGGCGCGCTCGGCACGGTCATCGGCTTCGTGCTCATGGTCTTCATTCTTTTCTTCGCGATCCGCGACGGACGCACGATGTTCGCCGACGTAAGGGCGCTGGTGCCGATGGCGGCCGAGGATCGCGCGCTGCTCTTCTCGCACCTCGCCTCGGTGACGCGCGCCATGGTGTATGGCACCGGCGTCACCGCGATCGTGCAGGGCACGCTCGTCGCCGTAGGGTTTGCCCTGACAGGACTTGCGTCGCCGATCGTGTTCGGCGTATTGGCGACGATCTTTGCACTGGTGCCGCTCGCCGGCACGCCCGTCGTCTGGGTGCCGGCCACGCTATGGCTGGCGCTGCAGCAGCGCTGGTGGGCGGCCGGGTTCATGCTCGGCTGGGGCACCTTCGTCGTCCTCATCGACAATGTGCTGCGGCCGCTCCTCGTCTCGGGGCGCGCCGACATCGGCACGCTGACCGTTTTCCTCGGCGTACTCGGCGGCGTCGCGGCATTCGGACCGATCGGGGTTTTTCTCGGGCCCTTGGTGATTGCGCTGGTGATCGCCCTCGTACGCTTCGCGCTCGAGACGCACGCCATGGGCGAGCGTTAAATACTGCTCACGCCGAACGAAGGCCCGCTAGCGCCGTCACAGACGAGTGTCTATAAGCGTTACCTCCATGTCCGCGGCTCCCAGCTTTCGTCGCGCGCTGCGGCTCGTCGTTGCCGACGACGAGCGCGATACCGTCGTCACGCTCACCGAAATCCTCTGGGACGAGGGCCACAGCGTCTACGGTACCTACAAGGGCAGCGACGTCATTGCCCAGGTGAAGAAGGATCGCCCGGAAGCCGTGATCCTCGACATCGACATGCCGGGACTGTCCGGCTATTCGGTGGCGCGCGAGCTGCGCGAC
>DATDCR010000449.1:0-8854 GCA_036524215.1 Burkholderiales bacterium | reverse complement strand
GAACATGGGCCTGCTGCTCGGCATCGCCATCCTCGTCGTCTACATCATTCTCGGAATTCTGTACGAGAGCTTCATTCATCCGCTCACGATCCTGTCGGGCTTGCCGTCGGCCGCGGTCGGCGGGTTGCTCACGCTGTACCTCGCCGGGCTACCGCTCACGCTGTATGCGTTCGTCGGCATGGTCATGCTGATCGGCATCGTGAAGAAGAACGCCATCATCATGATCGACTTCGCCATCGAAGCACAGCGCAAGGACGGGCTCACGGCCGAGGCAGCGATCTATCAGGCGGGGCTGATCCGCTTCCGACCGATTATGATGACGACGATGGCCGCCCTGATGGGAAGCGTACCGATCGCGATCGGGTTCGGCGCCGGCGGCGGCGCACGCATGCCGCTCGGCGTCTCGGTGGTCGGGGGGCTGCTGCTTTCGCAGGTCCTCACGCTGTACATCACCCCGGTGATCTACCTGTACTTCGAACGCCTGCAGAACTGGCTGAAGCGACCGCCAGAAGAGGAACCGGTTCATGCCAGCCAACCCCGAAGCGCGTAGCCTCGCCGTGTTCTGCGATTTCGAGAACGTCGCGCTCGGCGTGCGCGAGGCCAAGTATTCGCAGTTCGACATGGACAAGGTGCTCGAGCGGCTGCTGCTCAAGGGATCGATCGTCGTGAAGAAGGCGTACTGCGATTGGGACCGCTACAAGGAGTTCAAGGCGGCGATGCATGGCGCCTCGTTCGAGCTGATCGAGATCCCGCACGTGCGTCAATCCGGCAAGAATTCAGCCGACATACGCATGGTCGTCGACGCGCTCGACCTCTGCTACACGAAAGCCCACGTCGATACCTTCGTCATCGTGAGCGGCGATTCCGATTTCTCGCCGCTCGTCTCGAAGCTGCGAGAAAACGCCAAGACGGTGATCGGCGTGGGGGTGAAGAACTCGAGCTCGGACCTGCTGATCGCGAATTGCGACGAGTTCATCTACTACGACGACCTGGTGCGCCAGGACGAGCAGAAGCGCCGCGCGGCAAAGAAGCGGCGCGAGTCGTCGACTTCGACCGGAGAAGACAAGAAGCAGGAAGTATTCGACCTGATGCTGGAAACCCTGAATGCGCTCATCGCCGAGCGCGGCGAGGACGAACGCATCTGGGGCTCCATGATCAAGCAGGCGCTCAAGCGCCGGAAGCCCGGCTTCAACGAGTCGTACTACGGCTTCCGCGCCTTTTCGGATCTGCTCGAGGATGCGGAGAAAAAAGGGCTCGTCAAGCTCGAGCCGGACGAAAAGTCGGGCGGTTACCTCATCAAGCCGGCCTAGCGCACGGGATCTCGAGGCGGCTCGTACAAAGACGCTGCGCGATGTCATCGCGCCCGGCCTCAAGGTCCTTTTCTGCGGCATCAATCCCGGCCTCTATTCGGCGGCGACCGGCAACCACTTCGCGCGCCCCGGCAACCGCTTCTGGCCGGCCCTGCATGCCGCAGGGTTCACGCCCCGCCTGCTGCATCCGTCCGAAAAGGAGCTGCTGCTGCAGCTGGGCTATGGACTCACCAACCTTGTAAGGCGCACCACCGCCGGCGCCGATGAGCTCGCGCCGGCGGAATTCGTCGCCGGCCAGGCGCGCCTCGCGCGCAAGCTGCGCCGCTACCGGCCGCGCTTCGTCGCCTTCCTTGGCCTTGGCGCCTATCGCCATGCCTTTGGCGCCGCGCACGCATCGCTCGGCGAACAGCCGCGGCGCTTCGAGGGAGCCCGGGTGTGGGTCCTGCCCAGTCCAAGCGGCCTCAACGCCAGTTATCCGATGACGGACCTCGTGCGCCGCTTGCGGCAGCTGCGTCGGCAGGTGCATGGGCGTGAAGGTTGCTAAGGACGGGCATGGCCACGAAGCTAGAGAAGCCGCTAAGGCGTGAAATCGCGATCGACGGTCACCCTTATATGGTGACCGTCAGCCCGGCGGGCCTGAAGCTGGTGCCCAAGGGCAAGCGAAAGGGCCTCGAGCTGGGGTGGAAGTCGCTCGTCAGCGGCGAGGCCGCGCTGGCTACCGCGCTGAATGCCTCCCTCGCCCGGTAAGTCAGGCGACCTTCACGGCAACGCGCCGGACAGCGCCAAGGTGGCGCTCTTGATCATCGACATGATCAACGCCTTCGACTTCGAGGGCGCCGATACGATGCTGCCGCGGGCCGTCGCCGCCGCCAAAGCCATCGCGGCGCTCAAGCGGCGCGCGAAGGCATCGCGCGTGCCGGCCGTCTACGTCAATGACAACTTCGGCCGCTGGCGCTCCGACTTCCACGCGATTCTGCAGCATTGCCTCGGCTCTCCCGGGCGGCAGGTCGGCGAATTGCTGCGGCCGGAGAAGGACGACTATTTCGTGCTGAAGCCTAAGCATTCCGGCTTCCAGTTCACCACGCTCGACGTGCTGCTCGAGCATCTTGGCGCCGAAAGCCTGATCCTGACCGGCGTTGCAGGCAACTTTTGCGTCCTCTTCACGGCGCACGACGCCTACATGAGGGACTACCGGCTGCTCGTTCCCTCGGATTGCGTGGCCTCGCTCACGCAGGAGGCAGACCGGTTTGCGCTGTCCCACATGGCGCACGTGACGAAGGCGGATGTGCGGCCATCGGTGGAGATCGCCTTCGGCGCGCTCGGCGCCAGCGATCGCTAGGGCTCGAGCTTCTTGTAGACCAGATTCGCGACCCGCAGCAGCTCGTCCTTGCCCAGATCGCCCGAGGCGATGGCGTAGCCGCAGTCGCGGTCGATCCAGTAGAAGACGCCGACGTTGTTCTCGCGCGCATAGCGGAAGGCGGTCTCCCGATTGCCCGATGCTTCGGTTCGAACGTAGAGCGTGAGGCGGCGACCGTTCTGCGACTGATACATGAACTGCGCGACGGGCCCGCTCTCGCCCGGCAGCAGACGTCCGCCGACGAGCGACAGGCCCGCCTCGTCGAGCACCGGCACGCGCAGCTGCACGCCAAGGCGCTTGGATAACCAGGCGACAAGATGCTGCTCCTGGTCGGCACTCACCTCCACGGGATGGCGCACTTCGGGCGAATAGGTCGCGTGCGCGACGGCGGCGCGACGTGCGATCAGCGTGCTGTCGGCCGGAACCTGGGCTAAGGGGCGTTGCCCCCGCAGCTGCCAGGTCGTGCCCGCACCGATCGCCGCGCCGAGCGCAATCCACGCCACGATGGCCGCGATGCCGGCCGGCATGAAGCGCCGCCGCCCCACGCTCATCAAGCGATCGGGCACCGGCTCATCGAGCATGCTGTCGTAGGCGGCGCGCACTTCGTGCGCCAGGCGCCGATAAGCGGCGATGCGCTCGAGCTCGTCGGGATGCTCGGCCAGCCACGCTTCGACGGCGACGCGGCGCTCGGCATCGAGTCGTCCGTCGGTGTAAGCCTGCAGATCGGCTTCCGTGATCGGCGTGGTCATTTGACGACCTTCAGCTTGGCCGGCGGCACTGCCTGCCCCGACATCAAGGCACGCAGCTTTTCCCGCGCGCGGGAAAGCCGCGACATGACCGTGCCGATCGGAATGCCGAGCGTGCGCGCGACTTCCTCATAGCTCATCTCCTCCAGCGTGACGAGAAGAAGCACCGCGCGCTGGTCGGCGGGCAATTGCCCGATGGCGCGGTCCAGATCGCGCACCAGGAGCGCATCGGCTTGCGAGCCATTTTGCGCGAGCTCCGGCATCTCCTCCTGCAGCACGTCGGTGCTGCGCGTCGCGCGTACGCGATTGACATGGACGTTATGCATCACAGTGAACAGCCAGGCACGCAAATCGGTTCCACGGCGGTACAGGTGCAGCTTCGACCAGGCGCGCTCGAGCGTGTCCTGCACCAGGTCATCGGCGCTAGCGCGGTCTCCCACCAGCGCGCGCGCGTACCGCCGCAGGCGCGGAATCAGGTCGACCAGACGCTTCGCTTCATCCACGTGAAAACAGCCCTCCGGAGCCGCCTATTCCACGCTATTTCGGTTCTTCCGGCAACGCAGGCAAGGCGCGTAAATACGCAATCACGGCATCAAGATCCTGCGATGTCAGCTGACCGGTGGTATTGCGGACCACCTCTCCCATCGCTTCGGCGAGCACATCGCCATCCGGCAGGAGGCCGCTCGCGAGGAGATCCTTGAGCTCGGCATCGCTGTAACGCTTGAGGCGCGTCGGCGTGAGATTGGATGCTGCCGCGTTCTCGCCCAATTTCGCGCCGGCGAGAAAGCGGTCTTTGCGCGGCGCGCCGAAGACGTTGCGCGGCGTATGGCATTCGCCGCAATGGCCGAGTGCTTGCACGAGATAGGCGCCCCGGTTGAGCACGGCGCTCTTTGCCGGATCGGGTTGCAGCGGACCGGGCGAGAAGAAAAGCCATTTCCATCCCGTCATGAGGAAGCGCCATCGATAGAGCAGCCCCAGCTCATGCGGCTGGCTCGGCCGCGCACTGGGCTTGAGCGACTTGAGATAAGCCCACAGGTCGCGCAGATCTGCATCCGTGATGCGCGTAAACGACGGATAAGGGAACGCCGGAAAGTAATGCGCGCCGTCGGGCCGTCTTCCTTCGCGCAGCGCATGCACGAAATCGGCTTCGGACCATCGACCAATGCCGAATTGCGCATGCGGCGTGATGTTCGGTCCGTAGAATGTCCCGAACGGTGTCTTCAGCGCCCGGCCGCCTGCATAGGGCACGGCGTTTTCCTTCGCCTCGGTATGGCAACCGACGCAGCCCGCCGCCTTCGCCAGGTATTCGCCTCGCTTCGCGTCCTGCGCGAGGCCGGTGCCGCTCGCGGCGGCGAGGAGAAAAAAAAGCCCCGCGAGCGCGGGGCCGTTCATCCGGGCCAACGGCTACTGCTTCTGACGGAAGCTTTCGTGGCAGCCGCCGCAGGACTTGCCGACCGCGCCGATCTGCGCTTTCACCGCCGCCTCGTCGCCGCGCTGGCTCAGCTCGTAGAGCTTGTGCGCCTCGTTCTCGAGCCGGCTCGCCGCTTCCTTGAATTTCTGCGGCTGCTCGTAGACTGCGGGAAGCGTCGCGCTTTTCACGTCCTTGGTGCTGGCGTCAAAGCCATCCCAGGCCATACGGCTCAGGTTGTCGAGATACGCGGCATTGCGCTTCACGACTTCGGCGTTGTACGGGGCCTTGCCCTGGGCCATGGCGGCCATGGGGCCGAAATACTTGCTCTGCAGCGTCATCACGGCTTGACGCTGTTTCACTATTACATCGGGCTTGACTTGCGCGAGGGCGGCGCCCCCTACGGCGCCGAGCGCTAACGCGACTACGGCGGCCACACCGGCTTTCTTCATCGAGATCTCCTCTTTGTCCAAATGGAGCGGCAGGCGCCGCACGGGTAAAAACACCGCGCGGGTAGCTGATATTCCCTAGCGCAGACCGGCGACGTACTCCGCGACGGCGCGGATCTGGCGATCGTTCATGCGGGCGGTCACGCCGCGCATCATTCCATTCGGGTCGTTGGCACGCCGGCCTTCGCGGAATGCCGTCAGCTGCGCGCTGATGTACTCGGCGTACTGGCCGGCGAGGCGCGGATATTGCGCCGGGACACCGCCGCCAGCCGGGCCGTGGCAGCCGGCGCAGGCAGGCACGCCGTTCGCGATGTCGCCGCCGCGCCAAAGCCTTTGGCCTAGCGCGGCGAGATCCTTGTCCGCCGCGGCCGCCGGCTTCAGGGGATGACCGGAAAAATAATCCGCCAGGCCCTTCATGTCGCCGTCCGAAAGATTGGCGACCATCCCGTTCATGATCGGGCTTTCACGCAGCGGCTTCTTGCCGTCCTGGGCCTTGAAATCGCGCAGCTGCTTGTGCAGGTATTCGCCGATCTGTCCGGCGATCTTCGGGTTCGCGGGCGCCGTGCTGTTGCCGTCCGTGGCATGGCAGCCGGCGCACACCTGAGCGGCAATCGATTGCGCCTTGTCCTGGGCGAACGCGCCGCCGCAGAAGAAAAGAGCGGTTGTCGCAATCAGCGCCGACGTGCGATGCATCCCCATCCCCGAACTCCGAAAGCCGCGATTTTATTAGAATTCGCCGCCTTCGCCATGACTGGCTTTCCTCACGCGGCGTTCCTCCGGGCGGCGGCTCGCATCGCCGACCTGCCTCCCGCCGGCCCCCTCGAGATCGCCTTTGCCGGCCGCTCGAACGTTGGCAAGTCGAGCGCGATCAATGCGCTCACCGGTCGCAAGGCGCTTGCCCGTACGAGCAAGACGCCCGGCCGAACGCAAACGATCAACTTCTATTCACTGGGCGAAGATGCCTGCCTGGCCGACCTTCCCGGCTACGGCTATGCGCGCGTGCCGCAGGAGATGCGCAACCGGTGGCGCGAGCTGGTCGGCGCATACCTCGGCTCGGCGAGGCCGCTAGTCGGCGTGGTGGTTGTCATGGATGCGCGACACCCTCTTACGCCGCTGGATCGGCAACTCGTCGCATGGCTCGAAGGTCTGCCGCTTCTGGTCCTTCTATCGAAGGCGGACAAGCTCCCGCGCGCGGCTGCTGCACAGGCGCTGCGCGCCACGCAAGCGCAGCTTGATGGCCGACGCGTGACGCTTTTTTCGAGCGAGACGCGACAGGGGGTCGACGAATGCCGCGACCTGCTGCAGCAATGGCTGCAAGCAGGCCGCGAGAATAAAAGGCCCCCGGTAAAGGGGATGTAAACCGGGGGCGAAACGCCTTAACTTTTGGGATTAAGGCACCCGCTCAGGGAGGAGAAGCGGGAGACGATCAACTCGTCTGAAGAGTAAGATGGGGTCGCATTCGAAAAGTTCCAGCCCCGCCGACAACAAGAAACCCTAATGATATGAAGGTGTACGGCAGCTTCCCGGGTGTGCGGATGCGGCGGATGCGCCGCAACGAGTTCTCACGCCGCCTGATGCGCGAGAACGTCCTCACGGCCGACGACTTGATCTATCCGGTCTTCGTCATCGACGGCAAAGCCCGCAGCCAGAAAGTGGAATCCATGCCGGGCGTGGAGCGGGTCACGATCGATCGGCTCCTGCGGGTCGCCGAGGACTGCATGAAATTGCATATCCCGGTGCTGGCCCTGTTCCCCGCCATAGAGCCGCGGTTGAAAACCCCCGACGGCCGTGAAGCCACCAACGCCAAAGGGCTCATCCCGCGCGCGGTCGCAGCCCTCAAGAAGCATTTTCCCGAGCTTGGCGTCATGACCGACGTCGCGCTCGACCCGTACACGTCGCACGGACAGGACGGACTCATCGACGAGACGGGATACATCCTGAATGACGAAACACTCGAGGTCCTGGTGAAGCAGGCCCTCGTGCAAGCGGCGGCGGGCGTCGACATCGTCGCGCCCTCCGACATGATGGACGGCCGTATTGGCCGGATCCGCGCTGCCCTGGAAAAAGGCGGCCACGTCTACACGCGCATCATGGCCTATTCGGCAAAGTACGCTTCCGGCTTCTACGGCCCTTTCCGCGATGCCGTCGGCTCCGCCAAATCGCTCGGCAAGAGCGACAAGAAGACTTACCAGATGGATCCTTCGAACACCGACGAGGCGCTGTGGGAGGTGGGCATGGACCTCGCCGAAGGCGCCGACATGGTGATGGTGAAGCCGGGCATGCCGTATCTCGACATCGTCCGCCGCGTGAAGGACGAGTTCCGCGCGCCCACCTACGTCTATCAAGTGTCGGGCGAATACTCGATGTTGCGCGGAGCGATCGCGAACGGCTGGTTGCCCGAGGCGTGCATCCTGGAGTCGCTGCTCGCCTTCAAGCGGGCGGGCGCGGACGGCATCCTTACTTATTTCGCGCTCGACGCGGCGAAGGCCCTGCGCCTCAGCGCGCAGTAACTGCCTCGAGGTTCTTCAGGAAGCGATCGGGGCCTTGGTAGCCGATGACGCGCAGGCCCGGTATTTCCTTGCCGCGCGCGTCGAAGAAGATGATTCCCGGCGGACCGAAGAGCGAAAATCGCTTGAGCAGCGCACGGTCGGCTTCATTGCCGGCGGTGACGTCCGCCTGCAGGATCAGCAGCCCCTCGAGCTCACGGCGCACGCGCGCATCGGAAAAGGTGAAGCGCTCCATCTCCTTGCACGACACGCACCAGTCCGCGTAGAAGTCGAGCATTGCCGGCCGGCCGGCGCCTTCCAGCTTCGCCTCGAGGTCGGCGATCGACGCTACGCGCGTCCAGCTCATCGGCGGCAGCTCGGCATGGCCCTCGCCCATCAGCGCGGCGAGCGGCCGCAACGGATCACGGCTTCCGGCCAGCATGCCGACGAGCATGGCGACACCCACGACCAGGGCGATCACGCCTGCGCCTTTCCACAACCGCCACCACCCGGACACGCCCGGCGGCAAGGGGTCGATCGCCCGCAAGAAGACGCCGGAGCCGATGAGAAGCGCGGCCCACGCCAGCATTTGCGCGGCGACGGGCAACGCCGGCGAGGCGATCCACAGCGCTACCGCAAGCAGCAAGACGCCGAAGAACTGCCTCACGCCGTGCATCCACGCCCCGGCCTTGGGCAGCAGCGCGCCCTCGGAAACGCCGACGATGACGAGCGGGATGCCCATGCCGAGCGCCATCGAGAACAGGGCCGCGCCGCCGAGCACGACGTCCCGCGTTTGCGAGATGTACAGCAGCGCGCCGGCGAGCGGCGCCGCCACGCACGGGCTGACGATGACGGCCGAAAGGACGCCCATCGCCGCCACGGAGACGATGCGCCCGCCCTTCAGCGAGCGATGCGCCCCGTGCAGGCGGTGATGGATGAAGCCGGGCAGCCGCAGCTCATAGAAGCCGAACATGGAGAGCGCGAGCGCGACGAAGACGAGCGCAAACGCGACGAGAACCCAGACGTTCTGCAGCGCCGAGGCGATCAACGTTCCCGAAAACCCGGCCGCCACGCCGGCCACGGCATAGGCGATCGCCA
>DATDCR010000448.1:0-7300 GCA_036524215.1 Burkholderiales bacterium | reverse complement strand
CGGGGGCGCCCCCGTCGCCGGCCGCTGCGCCTCGATCTGCTGCAGCCGATGCGTCAGCTTTTCGATTTGCTGCAGGCTTTGCTCGAGCCTGCGCTCGAGCTCGCTGATGCGCGCCTCCGGGGATTGAGCCCGGACGGGCGTACCCGCGATCAGCGCGGCCGCGGCGACGGCGAGCCAGCCGCATTTCGCCGCCCTCGCCGAAAGATGAACAAAACCCTCCCTGCGCATCGACCAGGCCCCTTCTAATTGGCGGGGCGCCGGGTCTCTTCCGTCCTATTTGTTGCGTGCGCCCCGGTTCTTTTTTATCAGAGCCTCCGGAGCGCGTTTGAGCCAGATCAAAGGAATGGTTCCTAATAACGCTGGGGGGGGTTGCTACTGCGCCGCGCAAACAATGCCTTACATATTTCGGCGGTATTGCCCCCCGACTTCGAAGAGAGCATGGGTGATCTGCCCGAGCGAGCAGACGCGCACGGCATCCATCAGCACCTCGAAGACGTTCTCGTCCTTCATCACCGCCTGGCGCAGCCGCTCGAGCATCGCCGGCGCGTGCTTCTCGTTCCTGCCCTGGAACTCGCGCAGCCGCTTGAGCTGCGAGCGTTTCTCCTCCTCCGTGGAGCGGATGAGCTCGAGCTTCGCCGGCATCAGATCGCCGTGCGGGTTGCGGAACGTGTTCACGCCCACGATCGGGTACGAGCCATCGTGCTTCTTGTGCTCGTAATAGAGCGACTCCTCCTGGATCTTGCTGCGCTGGTATCCGGTCTCCATCGCGCCCAGCACGCCGCCGCGGCTGGAGATGGCGTCGAATTCCTTCAGCACCGCCTCTTCGACCAGATCGGTCAGCTCCTCGATCAGGAATGATCCCTGGTTGGGGTTCTCGTTCCTTGCGACGCCCCATTCCTTGTTGATGATGAGCTGGATCGCCATCGCGCGGCGCACCGATTCCTCGGTCGGCGTGGTGATGGCCTCGTCGTAGGCGTTGGTATGCAGAGAATTGGTGTGGTCGTAAGTCGAGATCAGCGCCTGCAGGGTGGTGCGGATGTCGTTGAACGCGATTTCCTGCGCGTGCAGGGAGCGCCCCGAGGTCTGCGAATGGAACTTGAGCTTCTGGCTGCGCTCGTTCGCGCCGTAGCGGTTCCTCATCGCCACGGCCCAGATGCGCCGCGCCACGCGCCCGAGCACCGCGTACTCCGGATCCATCCCGTAAGAAAAGAAGAATGACAGGTTCGGCGCGAAGTCGTCGATGTCCATGCCGCGCGCCAGGTAGGCCTCGACGAAAGTGAAGCCGTTCGCCAGCGTGAAGGCGAGCTGAGAGATCGGATTCGCGCCTGCCTCGGCGATGTGATAACCGGAGATCGAGACGGAATAGAAGTTCTTCACCTCGTTGGCGATGAAGTACTGCTGGATGTCGCCCATCACCTTGAGCGAGAACTCGGTTGAAAAGATGCAGGTGTTCTGGCCCTGGTCTTCCTTCAGGATGTCGGCCTGCACCGTGCCGCGCACGCTCGCAAGGGTTTCTCTTCGTATCTTTTCCAGTTCCCCCGGCGTGGGATCGCGGCCCAGCTTTTCGACCTGCTGATCGATCGCCGTGTTGAAGAACATGGCGAGGATCGTCGGCGCCGGGCCATTGATGGTCATCGACACCGAGGTCGCCGGATCGCAAAGGTCGAAGCCCGAGTAGAGCACCTTCATGTCGTCGAGCGTGGCGATCGAGACGCCGGAATTGCCGACCTTGCCGTAGATGTCGGGCCGCTCGTCGGGATCGAAGCCGTACAGCGTCACCGAGTCGAACGCCGTCGACAGGCGCTTGGCGGGCATGTCCTTCGACAGCAGGTGGAAGCGGCGGTTGGTGCGGAACGGATCGCCTTCGCCCGCGAACATGCGCGTCGGGTCTTCGTTTTCCCGCTTGAAATGGAACACGCCGGCCGTGAAGGGAAATTCCCCCGGCAGGTTCTCGCGCATGCGCCAGCGCAGCAGCTCGCCATGATCCTCGAAGCGCGGCAGCGCGACCTTCGGCAGCTTGGTCCCCGAGAGGGAAGTCGACGTAAGGCGGCTGCGTATTTCCTTGCCACGCACCTTGACGACCTGCTCGTCGCCCGAATACGCCTCGCGCGTGCGCGGCCAGGTTTCGATCAGCGCCTTGGCGTGCGCGTCGAGCGCTGCGTCCTTTTGTGCAATCAGCTCGTCCAGGCCGGCGACCGGATGGCCGAGCATGTTCTTCGCGGCGGTGAGCTGCTGCCGCTCGCGCATGACGGTCGACTGGTGCTTTACGTGCAGGTGGTAGCCGCGAACGGTTTCCGCGATGTCGGCGAGATAGCGCTGGCGCCGGGCCGGAATGACGACGTGCACGGCGGAGGAGGCCTTTGCCGGTGGCCGCGGCAGGCGACGCGGCCCGAGCTCGAGGCCCTTCTCGGCGAGCTTGTCGGCGAGGGCGTGATAGAGCGCGGTCACGCCGTCGTCGTTGAAGCGGGCCGCGATGGTGCCGAACACCGGCATCGCCTCCGGCGACTGACCGAAAGCTTCGCGGTTGCGCATCACCTGCTTGCGCACGTCGCGCAGAGCGTCGTCCGCGCCTTTGCGATCGAACTTGTTGATGGCGACCAGATCGGCGAAATCCAGCATGTCGATCTTCTCGAGCTGGCTCGCCGCGCCGAACTCCGGCGTCATGACGTAGAGCGAGACGTCGGCATGCGTCACGATGGCGGCGTCGCCCTGGCCGATGCCCGCCGTCTCGACGATGATCAGGTCATAGCCTGCGGCCTCGGCGGCCGCGATCGCGTCGCCGGTCGCCGCAGAAAGCTCCCCCGCCGTGTCGCGCGTCGCGAGTGAGCGCATGAAGACCTTGCTGCCGTGAATCGCATTCATGCGGATGCGATCGCCGAGCAGCGCGCCGCCCGTCTTGCGGCGCGTCGGATCGACCGACAGCACGGCGATGCGCAGGCGGTCTTCCTGATCGAGCCGGAAGCGGCGGACCAGCTCGTCGGTGAGCGAGCTCTTGCCGGCACCGCCGGTTCCCGTCACGCCCAGCACCGGCGCCGCGCCCTTCTCGAGCCTGCCTTTGAAGGCGCCCAGCTCGATCGCGGTGATGGCTTGCGCGAGCGAGCGTGCATCGCCCACCTTGAGCGCCTTGGGCGCGTACTGCGCGAGGTCGAAGTCGCAGCGCGCCAGCATGTCGTTGATCATGCCCTGCAGGCCCATGCGCTGGCCGTCCTCCGGCGAGTAGATGCGCGCGACGCCGTAGCGCTGCAGCTCCTCGACTTCCGCCGGGACGATGACGCCGCCGCCGCCGCCGAATACCCGGATGTGGCCGCCGCCGCGCTCCTTGAGCAGATCGACCATGTACTTGAAGAACTCGAGGTGGCCGCCTTGATACGACGACACGGCGACACCCTGCACGTCCTCCTGCAACGCGGCGGTGACGATCTCGTCCACCGAACGGTTGTGGCCGAGGTGGATCACCTCGGCGCCGGAGCCCTGCAGGATGCGCCGCATGATGTTGATCGAGGCGTCGTGCCCGTCGAACAGGCTCGCCGCGGTGACGAAACGGATCTTGTGCTTCGCCTTGTAGACGAGCTTGGCCGAGTCCGAGAGATCCGTCATTGCAGCCAGCCTAGTTGACGTTTACGTCAACGTCAATCTCGGTAGGACGCATCCCGCGCATCGACTAGGCGGCGCATGGCGGCGAACACGTCGTCGCAGGTGCGCTTCTCCGCCGGCCCGCCTTCGCGCACGGTCTGCGGGAAGACATCGTCGCGCACGGGATGGATCGGGCCGGCCGCGCTCGCCGCGATCTGCACGTCGCACGCGCGCTGCAGCGTCCAAAGGGTGAGGAAGGCTTCCGGGACGCTCGGCCCCCAGGCGAGCAGGCCGTGGTTGCGCAGAATCATGGCGCGCTTGCCGCCCATGTCGCGGACCAGGCGCGCCTTCTCTCCCGGCTCGACCGTGATGCCTTCGAACTCGTGATACGCGACCTGTCCGTGCAGCATCGCGCCGTAGAAGTTGTGCGGCGAGAGCCCGCCCTCGAGGCAGGAAACGGCGATGCCGGTCGTGGTATGCGTATGCATCACGCAATGCGCTTCGCCAATTGCCGCGTGGATCGCCGAATGGATGACGAAACCGGCGCGATTGATCGGCCAGCGGGTCTCGCGCACCGGGTTGCCGTCGATGTCGATCAGCACCAGGCTCGATGCCGTCACCTCCCGGTAATGCAGACCGAACGGATTGATGAGGAACCTTACCTCCGGCCCAGGGACCCGCACCGTGATGTGGTTGAAGATCATCTCCACCCACCCCAGCATGTCGAAGATGCGGTAGCAAGCCGCGAGCTCGATGCGCGCTTCGCGCTCGGCGTCGCTCATCGGCACTTCGCGCGCGGCACGCGCGGCTGTCTGCATGTAGATGCTCATGGCCTAGTTTACCTTGACGATATGGCGCAGGCGCTCGAGCACCTCGGGCGAATCCCACTTCGCCGGGCCGAGATGGCGGCCGATCTCGCGGCCATCGCGGTCGAGGAGCAACGAAACAGGCAGTCCGGGCGTGTCGAGCTTGAATGCCGCGCTCGCCGTGGGATCGATATACAGCGCGAGCGCCTTGACGCCGATCTCGTCCAGGAAGCGGCGCGCGATCTGCGCTCCTTGCTGGTCGACGGAAAGCGCAACCACCTCGAAGCCCGCGCCGCCGAGCTGGCCTTGCAGCCGATCGAGCGCGGGCATCTCCTCGCGGCAGGGCGCGCACCAGGTGGCCCATACATTCAGCAGCACGAGCTTGCCGCGAAAATCCGCGAGGCTGCGAGGCTTTCCGGCGCCATCTTCAAACCGCAGATCAGGCATCGGCTTCGGGGCGTGCGTGCGCGCGAACGGCGTGCCGCCCACGGTCGGCTTCGACGACCACAGGGAAATGTAGACGCCTGCGCTGGCCGCCGCGATCGCGACGGCCAGGAAGAGCAATGCCAGGCGAAGCCTCAAGCGCGAAGGATCTCCTGCGCACAGTTATACCCCGCGATGCCGGGCACCCCCGGGTGCATCGCCGGCCCGCACAGCCACAGCCCCTCGATCGGTGTGCGGTAGCGCGCGAGCTCGGGAACCGGGCGCATCCACAGCGTCTGGTCGAGCGCGAGCTCGGCGTGAAGCGGCTGCCCCTGTGGCCAGCCGGCCGTGCGCTCCAGATCCGGCGGCGCGAACGCCTGCATCTCCCGAATTCCCCCGAGGGGAGGCAGCAGTTTCAACGCGGCGGCGGCGATGTCGGCACGTCGCTGCTCGTCCCATGTGCCCAGGCGCAGCTCGTAAGGCGCGTACTGGAAATGCGCGGTCACCGTGCGGTCGGCGACGCGCGCGTCGATCCACGGCTTCGCGGAGACGCGGCCATATTTCGCGTCGTCATAGGCCTGCTCGACGTAGTCGAGAGAAGGAGCGAACGTGTGCGTTCGCCAATCCGGCGCATCGTCCAGCCGCCAGCGCACCATCGCCCGAACACCGCGACGGCGCAGGCGGCGTACCGCCGTCACAAGGTCCGGGTCGAGCCAGCCCGGCTCGATCAGCTCGTCGAGCGCGCGTCGCGCATCGGTGGCGCTGACGACGAGATCCGCCGGCAGCTCTTCGCCGTCGTGCATGGTGATGCCGCTTGCGCGCCCGGCGCGAACACGAATGTTCGCGACCCGGCCTTCGCGCACGGCAAGCCCTCGCGCCGCGCGCAGAAGCGCGCAAAGGTTGGAGGACGGGGCGCGGAAGACCCCTGCCGCCAGTCCCACGTGTGAATGCAGCAGAGCAAATGCGGTCCCGGCCGAGCGCGGCCCTTGTTGCAGGTCGCGGACGGCGAGCGCACCGAGCGCCCCTTTGAGGATCTCGGCATCGAACCATTCGTCGAGGAGCTCGGCCGCCGGCATCGGAAGCAGTCGCATCAGGTCTTCCATCGCCTGCCTGCCGAGGCCGCGCAGCTTCAGCGCGAATCGAAGATCGACCATGCTGGGCGGTGGCGCGAGATAGAGCCGCTGGAGAAAACCCGCCAGGCGCTGCATGCGTTCGGCAAAGCGCGGCCAGTTTTCCGCATCGTGCGGGCTTATCCGCCGCAACGCTTCGGCGCTCCTGCGCACGTCCTGCCACAGCTCCAGCGCGCTGCCGTCCGGCAGAAAGGTGCGCAGCCAGGGATCGGGCAGCTCGGTTTTCACGGCCGTCAATCCAAGCGCGGCTGCGAGTTCCGGCGGTACCCACCCGGCTTCGGAGAGGCACGCGGGGTGCTCATCGATCACGGTTACGGCGCATCCCGCGCGCGCGAGCAACTGCGCCGCCACGAGCGCGTCGGCGTTGCTGCCGATGACGATGGCGGTCCTCAAGCGCGCATGCCGAGAATCGCGAGCGCCGCGTTGCGTCCCGACGCGCCCATCACGCCGCCGCCGGGATGCGTGCCGGAGCCGCATTGGTAGAGTCCCTCGATCGGCGTGCGGTAACGCGACCAGGCCGGCGCGGGGCGCAGGAAGAACATCTGCTGCAGCGTCAGCTCGCCCTGGAAGATGTTGCCCTCGCTCAGGCCGACGAGGCGCTCGATGTCGGCGGGCGAGATGACCTGGCGATGCAGGATCGCCTGCCTGAGATTCGGGGCATATTCCGACAGCGTCTCGACGACGGTGTCGCCGAGCTCCTCGCGCCGCGCGTCGTTCCAGCCGCCGGCCAGGTGATAAGGCGCGTACTGCACGAAGATCGACATCACGTGCCTGCCCGGTGGCGCCATTGCCGGGTCGAGCATCGAAGGGATCACGATATCCATGTACGGCCGGCGCGAGATCCGGCCGTATTTCGCGTCGTCGTAGGCGCGCTCGAGGTAGTCCACGCTCGGGCTGATGGAGATCGCGCCGCGCAAGATGCGATTGAAATGCGGGCCACGGTCTTGCGGCAGGCAGGTGAAGCGCGGCAATTCGGCAAGCGCCAGGTTCACCTTGGCGGAGGAACCGCGGAACTTGTAGCGACGAATGGCGGCGACGAAGTCGCCGGGCAAATGTGCTTCGCCGACCAGTCCGAGAAAAGTGCGACGCGGATCCGCACCGGATACCACGCAGGAGCCGCGCAACTCTTCGCCGCTCTCGAGCACTACGCCTGACGCGCGTTCGCCGGCGACGAGGATCTTCGACACGGCGGCCTGGGTGCGGATCTCCGCGCCGTGTGCCTCGGCGGCCGCCGCGATGGCCGCGCTCACGGAGCCGTTGCCGCCTTTCGCGAAGCCCCAGGCGCGGAAGACACCGTCCAATTCGCCCATGTAGTGATGCAGCAGCACATACGCCGTGCCAGGCGAGCGCGGCCCGAGCAGCGTGCCG
>DATDCR010000447.1:0-17612 GCA_036524215.1 Burkholderiales bacterium | reverse complement strand
CGAGATAGAACCACGCGCCGATCAGGTTGATGGTGAGAAAGGCGAAGGCTACCGGCAGTCCCAGGAACATCAGGACGGTCGAGCCGCCGAGCATGAACCACGCCGCTGCCTGCCATGACAGCACCTGGCTTAACCCGCGGTGACCGCGTCAGCGCGTGGCCCGCGAGGTCCGGCATGCAGGCGCTCCATGCGGAAGACGACCTCGATGGCGAGCAGGACGAAAGTGATCTGCAGCGGCGCAAGCAGCAGCCACTCCGGCACCGTGAGCGTCTTTACGACCATGGCGTCGATGGCGAGGCTTCCCGCGGTGGCCTTCCAGCCGGCGAACGCGATCACCAAGCAGGCGAGAAGCGCGATCGCGTCGCACAGCCATTCCGCATACCACGCCAGGGTGGGTGGCACGACGCGCAGCAGCACGTCGATGCGGATGTGCCGCCCCTCGCGGAGCAGCCACGGCGCTGTAAGCAGCGTGATCACATAGAGGGCGTATTCGGTCACTTCATTGGCCCAGCTAATCCCATAGACGCCCGGAACCAGCCGTACGTTCCGCAGCAGGACATCGCCGCAGATGAGCAGCATCATGGCGAAGAGCACGCCACAGCCGGCGAGGGCGAGGCCGCCGAGCAGCCGCCCGTAGATGCTCGACAGGCGCGACATCTAGCGGCTGAAGAGCTTCCTCATCTGCGGGCCGTACTGCGGGCTCGCCTTGATGATGCTCGCCCAGCCGACGTCGTAAGCCTTGTCGTAGTACTGCTTGGAGGTCGCCGCGTCGAAGCTGACCGCCTGGATGCCGGCGTCCTTCTGGCGGCGGGTTTCCTCCTCGTTGTACTTCTTCCAGAAGTCGTTCTGCTGCTCGATGGCGATGCTGTGCCTGGTGAGCAGGTCGCGCTGCGCCGGGCTGAGCGACTTCCACTTGTCGAGGTTCATGACCAGAGACACCTCGGCGTTGTAGAAGCCCGGATCGACGCGGAACTTGGTCTTCTCGTGCCAGTTGAGGTCGAAGATGCCGTGGATCGGCCAGCCGTAGCCGTCGACCACGCCGCGCTCGAGCGCGGTGTAGACCTCGCCCGGGGCCGTCTGCACGACCGTGGCGCCAAGCGCCTGGAAGAAGTCGCGATAGACCGGCGTGATGCGGATCTTGAGCCCGGCCAGATCCGCCTTGTCGATCTTCTTCGTCAGGTAGAGATGGAACGGCGAGTAATCGACGATGCGGGCGAGATAGACCATGTTGGCCTTCTCGTTCCAGATCTTGTTGATCAGCTCATGGCCGCCGTTCTTGCGCAGCTCGGTGGCCGGCCGCTGCGTGAGCTTCAGCGCGTCCGCCTCCGGCATGATGTTCGTATAGAAGGCGCCGGTGGTCAGCGCGACGTCGACCACGCCGGTGCGCACCGCGTTGCCGACCTCGAACGGCGGCATGGCTTTCGGGCCGCCGATGAAGTTGAGCTGCAGCTTTCCCTTGCCTTCGGCGTTCAGTTTTTCGATGAAGCCGAGGGTGTTCTTCACGTACTGCGTGTTCTCGGCGAACGCGCTGACGACGCGCAGGGTCGTTTCCTGGGCATGCCCCAGCATGGGCACGAGGGCCGTCAACAGCCAGGCGAGCTTATTCATGGGACTCCTCCTTCGAGCCGGACAGGGTAGGCGCCCGGCGACGCATTTGTCAAATCAATGAGGCGCATGTTATGAATCACTGATATGAATGTCGCCGCATGAACGTCCGCGACCTCGACCTGAACCTGCTGCGCGTGTTCGACGCCGTGCTGCGCGAGCGGGCGGTCACGGCGGCGGCGGCGAGCCTGGCGTTGACGCAGCCGGCGGTGTCGAATGCGCTGGCGCGCCTGCGCGCGCTGCTGGGCGATCCGCTTTTCGTGCGCACGCCGAACGGCATGGACCCGACGCCCTTCGCGCGCGAGCTGGCCGAGCCCGTGCGCCAGGCGCTCGCGCTCCTCGAGTCGGCGCTCGCGCACGGCCCGGGCTTCGACCCGCCAAGCGCCACGCGTGCCTTCCGCTTCTACATGTCGGACCTGGGCCAGATCGAGTTCCTGCCGCCGCTCATCGAGCGCGTGCAGAAGCAGGCGCCGGGCGTGCGCCTCGAGGCCGTGGCGCTCGACATCGAGGACATCGGGGCCGCGCTCGCCGCCGGCGCGCTCGACCTGGTGGTCGGCTTCCTGCCGGCGCTCGGGCCGCCGGTGCGGCGCCGCACGCTTTTCCGCGATCCGTATGTCTGCCTGATGCGGGCCGATCACCCGATCAAGGTCTTGAGCAAGAAAAGATTCATCGAGGCCTCGCATGCCCTCGTGACCTACCGCGGCGGGCATCGCGTCATCGAGGAGGCGCTCGAGCGCGCCGGCCTTGCACGCCGCATTGCCCTTCGCGTACCGCATTTCACCGTGGTGCCGATGGTCCTCGAGCGAACCGACCTGATCCTCACGCTGCCCGAGCGCGTGGCGAGGGTGTTCGAGCGCAGGGGACGCCTCAAATCCCTGCCGCCGCCGGTTCCCATCCCCGCCGCCGAGGTTGCCGTGCACTGGCACGAGCGCTTCGAGGCCGATCCCGGCAACCGCTGGCTGCGCGAGATGGTGATGGAGCTTTTCGCCCGCTAGGTCCGCAGGCCGCGCGTAGGAAGCGTCCCACGCCGCCCAATTGACCGACATCAAAGGCGGAATGTCGGGGCCCCCAACAATCGCCGGATGAGCCTGAGGGGGTGGTCCGTCAAGCACGCGCGGCTGTTCGAGTCGCTGTGGCGGGTGTTCGAGCGGCTGCTGCCGAAAGCGCGTCCGCTGGTGCAGTGGGCAGGCCCGGCGCGCGCCGAGCGCCTGCTTCGCCCCATCGAGCGCGCCCTGAAGCGCCTGTTCTTCGAATGCCGCATGTGCGGCCGCTGCGCGCTTTCGGCGAGCGGCATGTCGTGCCCGATGAACTGCCCGAAGCAGCACCGCAACGGGCCTTGCGGCGGCGTGCGCGCGGACGGCGGCTGCGAGATCCAGCCCGCCATGCGCTGCGTCTGGCTCGATTCGCTCGACGGCGCCGCGCACATGCGCGATGGCAGCGGAATTGCGCGAGCGCAGCCGGCCGTCGATTTCTCGCTGGAGGGAACGTCCGCCTGGGTGCGAAAGATCCTCGAAGCGCCGCTGCCGGCCGTGGAACCCTCGCCTGCCCGGCGTGGGCCGGTGAGCGGGTTCGAGCGCGCCTGCCTTTCCGGGCGCTTCGTCGTCACCGCGGAGATCACGCCGCCCGACAGCGCGGACGGCGCGGAGCTGCTGAAGCGCGCCGAGCCCTTGCGAGGTGCGGTGGACGCGATCAACGTCACCGACGGCGCCGGCGCGCACTGCCACATGTCGAGCCTCGCTGCATCGGCGCTGCTCGCGGCCGATGGCCACGAGCCGATCTTCCAGATCTCCTGCCGCGACCGCAATCGCATCGCGATGCAGGGCGACATTCTCGGCGCGGCGGCGCTCGGCCTGTCCAACCTGCTTTGCATCACCGGCGACCACACCGCCGTCGGCGATCATCCGCAGGCGAAATCGGTGTTCGACCTCGACGCGGTGACGCTGCTCGAGGCGGCGCGGCGCATGCGCGACGCGGGCAGCTTTGCCTCCGGGCGCAAGCTCGGCGTGGCGCCGCGGCTTTTCCTCGGCGCGACGATGAATCCGTTTGCGCCGCCGCACGAAGCGCGCGTCGCCAACCTCGAGCGCAAGCTCGCCGCCGGCGCGCAGTTCATCGAGACGCAGTACTGCCTCGACGTGCCGCAGCTCGAGCGCTTTCTCGCGCGCATGCGCGAACGCGGCCTCGAGGGCCGCTTTCATCTCATCGTCGGCACGGGGCCCATCGTGTCGGCGCGCCTCGCGCGCTGGATGCTGCAGCACGTGCCGGGCATGCACATTCCGCAGGCGCTCATCGCGCGGCTCGAGCGGGCGGCGGATCCCGTGCGCGAAGGCGTGCGGATCTGCGTCGAGACCGTCGAGCGGCTGCGCGAGCTGCGCGGCGTGGCGGGCGTGCACCTGATGGCGCACCGCCGCGAGCACCTGATCGCCGAAATCATCGAACTCGCTTCACTGAGGAGGCAGCATGAAGGAACCGAAACAGCGCCTGCTTGAGGCCATCGCCGACATGCGGGAGGACGAGGCGCTCGAGCTCGCCAAGTCGCTGCTCGACGGCGGCGAAGACCCCCTCCACGTGCTCGAGGTCTGCCGCACCGCCATGGAGACCGTCGGCAAGCGCTTCCAGGAAGGCGAGTACTTCCTGCCCGAGCTGATCCTTGCGGGCGAGATGCTCGAGCGCATCGGCGCCATGGCGAAGCCGCTCATCCAGGCGAAGGGCGGCGCGGCCGCGGTGAAGAAACACGGCCGCGTGCTGATCGGCACGGTGCACGGCGACCTGCACGACATCGGCAAGAACATCGTCACCTTCATGCTCGACATCAACGGCTACGAGGTGAAGGACATCGGCATCGACGTGCCGGTCGAGCGCTTCATCGATGAGATCCGCCAGTTCCAGCCGAGCGTCGTCGGCCTGTCCGGCTTTCTCACGCTGGCCTTCGATTCCATGAAGGAGACGATCGACGCCATCGCCAAGGCCGGCATGCGCGACAAGATGAAGATCATGATCGGCGGCGGGCAGGTCGACGAGACGGTGCGCAGCTATACCGGCGCCGACGCCTTCGGCAACAACGCCATGGCCGCCGTGACGCTGTGCCGCGGCTGGATCGGGGGATAGCCGTGGGCGCGAATGAACAGAACCTGGTTTCGGAAAAGCTCCGGCGGGTACTCGACGCGGTGGCGTTGAAGCGCCCCGACCGCGTGCCGGTCGCCTTCCACACCATGCTCTGGTACGCAAGATACGGCGGCACGACGATGCGGGAGGTGATGTACAACTACGAGCTCGCGGCTGAGCTCGGCAAGCGCGCGATCCTGGAATTCGACCCGGACCTCTTCTGCGCGCCGCACCAGTTCACCACGCTCGGGCGCGTCCTCGAGGCGGCGCGTTTCAAGCAGCTGCAATGGCCGGGGCACGGCGTGGGCGAGAACCAGCCCTACCAGTATCTCGACCGCGAATACATGAAGGCGGAGGAGTACGACGAGTATCTCTTCGACCCCACCGGTTTCTGGCTCAGCAAGTACATGCCCCGGGTGCTGGGCTGTGCCGAGGGCCTGGAGTCGCTGCACGCCCTGCCGGGGTACTTCTACATGCGCCTGGTGATGGGCATGCGCACCTTCGCCAACCCCAAGGTCGTCGAGGCGCTGCGGGCGATGCGCGAGGCAGGGGAAGAAGCGAACCGCCTAGTCGTCCTGCAGAACGAATTCGTGCGCGACATGGAAGGGCGCGGCTATGTGCTCGCGCAGGGCGCGGTGTCGATCGCACCGTTCGACCTCGTCGGCGACTACATGCGCGGCGCGCGCGGCATCCTCACCGATCTTTACCGCCGCCCCGACAAAGTCCTCGCGGCCTGCGACAAGGCGATCCCCTTCATCCTGAAAGCGGCGATCGGCACGGCCAGGGCGATGGGCAGCCGCTTCGTCTTCATCCCGATCCATTGGGCGCCCGACGGCTTCATGTCGCTCGACAAGTTCAAGACCTTCTGGTGGCCGGGCTTCCGCAAGGTGCTGCTCGGCCTGATCGAGGCCGACCTGGTGCCGGTGCCGCTGTGGGAAGCCGACTGCACCAGCCGGCTCGAAACGATTGCCGACATCCCGCCCGGCAAGGCGATCTACTGGTTCGAGCGCACCGATCTTGCGCGGGCGAAGAGCGTGCTGAGCGGCGTCGCCTGCCTGCGCGGCAACGTCTCGCCATCGCTGCTCAACACCGGGACGCCGGAGCAGGTGGACGCCGCGTGCAGGGATCTCATCGAGAACATCGGCCGCGATGGCGGCTTCATCCTCGATGGCGCGTTCGGCATCCCCGACGAGGCGCCGGTCGAGAACGTGCGTGCGATGTTCAAGGCGGCCCGCAAGTACGGCGGATGAGCCTCGAGCGCGCGCGGCACGAAGCGCGGCTGCTCCTGCGGCGCGAGGCGCTCGTGTGGCCGGCCTTCACTTACCGGATCTCGCCCGACGCGGCGATGGCGGCCGGCGCCTGCACCATCGGCGCGGCGCTCGAGGCCCGCGTCGGCGAGCTGTTCCGGTCCGGCGAGCGGCTGCTCGCGCTCGAGCTCGACGCCATCGGCAACGAGCGCCTCTTCTGCCTCGCCAAGCGGGCGCTGGCGATCATCGCGCGCGACGCGAAGCGGCGCGGACAGCAGGCGGGTGACGAGCGCTTCCCCGGCGATGACGGCATGACGGTGGAGGAGCAGGTGCAGGCGCTCGAATTCGCGCGCGCCGGCTCGATCGGCATCGCCATCACGGCCGGCGGCATGCTGTCGCCGGTGAAGTCGATGTCCTTCGTCGTGCCGCTCGGCCCGCATCTCAGGAAGACGCCCGGCGGCCCCTGCCGGCGCTGTCCGGGGCGGGAGCGCTGCCGGGCAGGCAAGCGATGAACGCGCCGGCGCTCGTGCATCCGGTGCGGTTCACGAATCTCGGTCGCGAGGCGCTTTGCCGGCAGGGCGAGACGCTTTTCCAGGCGGCGCGCCAGGCGGGCATCCGCCTGGTCGGCGCCTGCGGCGGCCGCGGCGCGTGCGGGACCTGTCTGGTGCGCGTCACCTCGGGCGAATTCAGCTACCTGGCAGAAGCGCGCAGCGACGGCTGGCTGCGCGCCTGCAAGCTCGTCCCGCTCGGCGCATGTGAAGTGGAGCTCGCCGCGCGCTCGCTCGCGCCGATCGTTCGCGCGGAGGTGGGCGCGCGAGACGCGGCACTCGTCTTCGATCCGGCGGTGCGCGTGCACGACCTGACCCTTGCCGCACCCGATCTCGCCCATGCCGCGGCCGACGCGGATCAGCTGCTCGCCGCGCTTGCCGGGCACGGCATTGCTCGCCTCGATTCGAGGGTCCTCCGCGAGCTGCCGGGTTTGCTGCGCGCGAACGACTGGAAAGTGCGCGCCGTATCGAAGGGTGACGAGGTCATCGCGATCGGCGCGCCGGGCGCCCGCGTGCTCGGCCTGGCGGTCGATCTCGGCACGACGAATGTGGCCGGCTTCCTGATCGACCTGGAGACCGGTGCGCGCCTGGGCACGCTCGGCATCGAGAACCCGCAGGCCTCCTACGGCGCGGATGTCGTCAGCCGGGTGAATCACGCCATTCGCGCGGCCGGCGGCGCGCAGGAGCTGCGCGCTGCCGCCGCGGTCGCGATCGGCGAGCTGGCGCGCGATCTTTGCGAAGCCGCCGGCGCCAGCACGCGCGAGATCGTCGAGATCACGGTGTGCGGCAACACGGCCATGCACCATCTCTTCCTCGGGCTTCCGGTCGCGCAGCTCGGCCGGGCGCCATTCGTGCCGGCCGTGTGCGCGGCCCTCGACATGAAAGCCGGCGAGCTCTCGTTGCCGCCGGCAGCGTTGCACGTGATGCCCAATGTCGGCGGCTTTGTCGGCGGCGACCATGTCGCGGCGCTGCTCGCGACCGAGGAGCGCTGGCGCGGCCGCACGGCGCTCGTCATCGACATCGGCACCAATACCGAGGTGTCGCTCGTTCACGCGGATGCGATCTCCACCGTGTCGTGCCCATCCGGCCCGGCGCTCGAGGGCGGCCACATCTCGTGCGGGATGCGCGCCGCGGAGGGTGCGATCGAGCGCGTCAAGGCGCTCGACGGCCGCCTCGAGCTGAAGACCATCGGCGAGGCGACGCCGGTCGGCATCTGCGGCTCGGGCGTGGTCGACGCCGTCGCCGCGTGCCGCGCGCTCGGCCTCATCGATCGCCGCGGACGCATTGCCAGCGGCAGCCGGGAGATCGTCCTCGCGCCCGGCGTGGCATTCACGCAGGCCGATGTGCGCGCCGTGCAGCTCGCCAAGGCCGCGATCCGCGCCGGCATCGATCTCCTGCTCGAATCGCGGGGGCTCGCGAGCGAGGCGATCGAGCGCGTGCTGATCGCGGGGGCGTTCGGCGAATACCTCGGCGTCGAAGCGGCGCTCGCCATCGGGCTGCTGCCGCCGCTGCCGCGGGAGCGCATCGAGCAGGTCGGCAATGCCGCCGGCGCCGGTGTCGCGCTCGCGCTCGCCTCGGCGCGGCATCGCACGCACGCGGGCGAGCTCGCGCAGCGCTGCCGCTATATCGAGCTCGGCAGCCTGCCGCAGTTCCAGAAGACCTTCATGAGGAGCATCGCGCTTGATTGACGTCATCGGCGATCGCATCAATCCCGGGTTCAAGACCACGCGTCCGCTGGTCGAGGGCGGCGACCTGGCCGGCCTGCAGGCGCTCGCCTTCAGGCAGAAGCAGACCGGCGCCATCGCGCTCGACTTCACGCTCGGCCCGCGCGGGCGCAGCGACCGTGCCTTCCTCGTCGAGGCGATCCGCGCCGTGCAGGAGGCCGTGGACCTGCCGCTTTGCTTCGACTATCCGGATGCCGCCGTGCAGCGGGTGTGCCTCGAGGCGTATGACTCGGGCAAGGCGCGCGGCGCGAAGCCGATCATCAATTCGATCGCCGAAACGCGCTGGGAGATGACCGGGCTTCTCGGCATCCGCCCGTGCCGCGTGATGCTGATGGCCTCCGAGCGGCTCGAGGACGGCAATGGGCGCCCCAACAAGACGGCGGAGGAAATCACCGCCACCGCGAAGCGCGCTGCGCTGCGCCTGATGAGCGAGCACCAGCTCGCTGCCGGGGACATCATCGTCGACGTCTCGGTCAGCGCGCTGATTGCCGATACCTCGGGCATGAACCGCGCCGCGCTCGCCGCCATCGCGAAGCTCGGCGCCGATGCCGAGCTCAAAGGCATTCACATCAGCGGCGGCCTCACCAACATCGGGCAGCAGCTGCCGCCGAAAGCGGCCGATGGCTCCGATCTCAAGCGCCAGCTCGAGCGCGCCTTCGTCACCGTCGCGGCGCCGCTCGGCTTCGATACCGTGCTCGGCACGCCGTGGCACAGCTTCGAGCCGCTGCCCGAGGACAATGCCATCCTCGCGCAATTCCGCCAGATCCTGGAGCTGAACGGGACCGACGTCATGCGCGCGATGCGCAAGCTGTACCGTCCGGCTGCCTAGCGGCTAGACGCCGCCCCAGACCTCGCGCGCCACGCTCAGGACCAGCTCGAGCTTGCGCTTCGTGTCGTCCGGCGTGACCGGCTGTCCCGAGCCGCCGCCGCTCGAGAAGCCGCATTGCGGCGAGATCCCCAGGTTTTCGATCGGCGCGTACCGCGCCGCATCGTCGATGCGCCGCTTGAGCGCGTCCTTCGATTCCAGTACCGGGGTTTTCGTGGACACCAAGCCGAGGATCACTCGCTTGCCCTTCGGCAGATAGCGCAGCGGCGAGAAGTCGCCGGCGCGCGCCGTGTCGTACTCGAGGCAGTAGATGTCCGCCTTCAGCTCGTTGAAGAGCGTCTCGGCCACCGGCTCGTAGCCGCCCTCGGCCATCCAGGCGCCCTTGAGATTGCCGCGGCACAGATGCGTCGCGACCACCATGCTCGCAGGCTTCTGCGCGATGCAGTCGTTGAAGAGCCTGGCGTAGCGCCTCGTCAGCTCATCGGGGTCCTCGCCTCGCGCGAGGACATCCTTGCGCGCCTGCGGATCGCAGTTGCACGGCAGCGCGGTGTCGTCGAGCTGCAGATAGGTACAGCCTTCCGCGGCGAGCTCGGCGATCTCCTCGCGGTATACGCGCACCAGGTCGGCGAAGAACGCCTCGCGATCCTTGTACACCGCCGTGTCGAACGCCTGCGGCCCGAGGAACCAGTGCATGACATCCGGCGCGGCGATCGTCACCTTCGGCACGCCGCGCCTCACGACCGACTTCAGGAAGCGATAGTCGTCGGCCACGATGCGACGGCGCCGCCTGAGCGGCGCCTTGGCGTAGGGCGAGGACGCGATGCCCATCACGCCGCTCTCGTTGCGAAAGCCGAGCGTGCCATCGCGCAGGCCGAAGCCCTCCACCGCGTCGATGAACCCCGCCGACCAGCTCCGCCGGCGGAACTCGCCGTCCGTGACGCTCGGCAGTCCGATCGATTCCTGGAACGCGACGATCTCACGGATGCAGCCGTCCTGCACCCGCCTGAATTCCTCTGCATCGAGTTGGTTCGATCTGCGGGCGCGCGCAGCCTCGATCAGGCGCGGCGGACGCACGAAGCTGCCGATGTGCTCGGCGCGGAAGGGCGGTTTCACGCTGGCGCGGAGTGTCGCACGCCGAGGTACGCCTCGACGACGCGCGGATCGCGCAGGACGGCGTCCGGATCACCCTCGGCGATCGGCATGCCGTAATCGAGCACCAGCACGCGGTCCGCGAGGTCCGCCACCATCTGCATGTCGTGCTCGACCCAGATCATGGCGATGTCGAGCTCGTGGCGGATACGGAGCAGATGGCGCGCCAGGTCCTCGCGCTCCTCGCGGTTCAGGCCGGCGGAGGGCTCGTCGAGGAGCAGGACCGCAGGCTCCATGGCGAGCGCGCGCGCGAAGCCGACGATCTTCTGCAGGCCGAAGGGCAGGGCATCGACCGGCCGGTGCCGGTAGCGCTCCAGCTCGACGAACTCGAGCACTTCTTCGACGCGTCGACGGTGCGCTGCCTCCGCGGCGCGCACGCCCGGCGCAAACAGGCCTTCCATCACGAGATTGGTCGAGAAGCGGGCGTGGCGCGCCACGAGCAGGTTCTCGACCACGCTCATGTGCGGGAAGAGCTCGCCGTGCTGGAAGGTGCGGGCGACACCGAGCCGCGCTATACGGTGCGGCTTCTGCCGTGTGATGGCCTGGCCGTCCAGGGTCACTTCCCCCCGCGCCGGACGGTAGAGGCCGCAGATGCAATTCAGCACCGACGTCTTGCCCGCGCCGTTCGGTCCGATGAGCGCAAGCAGCTCTCCTGGATTGGCCTTCAGCGAGACGCCCTGGAGCACCTTCAAGCCGCCGAAGGCGAGCGCCAGGCCTTCCACGCGCAGCTCAGCCATACCAGCGCCGGCTGCGGCGGTACTGCTTGACGTCGCGGTAGCTGCGTCGCTCCCCGCGACCGCCGAGATAGAACTCCTGCACGTCCGGATGCGCGCGCAGGCGCTCGGGCGTGCCGTCGAGGACGATGCGGCCGTTCTCCATCACGTAGCCGTAGTCGGCGACTTCGAGCGCCACCTGGGCGTTCTGCTCGACCAGCAGCACCGTGATGCCGGTCTGCCTGCGCACCTCGCGAAGCCGGTGCATGAGCTCGTCGACCATGATCGGCGACAGCCCCTGCGAGAGCTCGTCGACGAGGAGGAGGTGCGGCGCGCAGGCGAGCGCCGAGCCGATGGCGAGCATCTGCCGCTCGCCGCCCGACAGGTAGCCTGCGTCGCGCCGGCGCAGCGGCGCGAGCGCCGGGAAGAATTCGTACACCTGCGCCCGATCGAACGCGCCGCCGCGCCGCGTCACGGAGGCGAGCAGATTGTCGTCGACGCAAAGGTTTTCGAACACCTTGCTGCGCTCGGGCACGAGCGCGATGCCGAGCCGCGCGATGCGGTGCGGTGGTCGGTTCTCGATGTGCTCGCCGCGGTAAAGGATCGCGCCTTCCGTCACGCGGGCGTCGTCCAGCCCGAGAAATCCGGAGATGGCGCGCAGCGTGGTGGTCTTGCCGGCGCCGTTGGTGCCGATGATCGCCACGATGCTGCCTTCGTTCACCTCGAGCGAAACGCCCTGCACAGCGGTGCTGACGCGGTGATACACCACCTCGAGCTTTTCGACTTTCAGCATCACAGAGGCCTCTGCTTGAAGGGCCACAGGACCAGCCAATCGCGCACCCGGCGCCACAGGCCGATCAGGCCTTCGGGCTCGAAGACGAGGAAGCCGATCATCACCACGCCGAACGCCGAGTAATTGACCGCGAAGACCAGCGACGAAAGACGATCGCTGAGGCCGAGCGCGCCCATGCCGCCGTCGATCGCGTAGGGAAACAGCACCACGAACGCGCTGCCCGCCAGCGCGCCGGCGATCGACCCCATGCCGCCGATGATGATCATCGCCACGTATTGGATCGTGAGATACAGCGAGAAAGCCTCGGCCGAGACGAAGCCGCGGTAGTAGGCGAACAGGCTGCCCGCAAGCGCGGTCAGCGTGGAGGAGACGACGAACGCCGCGAGCTTCGCGCGCGGCACGCTGATGCCCAGCGCCTCGGCGACGGCCTCGCGGGCATGGATTGCCCGCCAGGCGCGTCCGGTCCGGGCACGCAGCAGGTTCAGGGCGAACAGAACCGTCAGCGCGGCGGCCGCCAGCAGGACGAAGTACCAGGCGCGTCCGTCCTGGATCGGCGAATCGATCACGATGCCGGTGGAGTAGCCGCGCTTCGTCTCGTATTCGCTGCCGGCGAAGATGACGATGAAGTGCAGCGCGAGCGTGGACACGGCGAGGTACAGGCCGCGCAAACGCAGGCTCGGCAGGCCGAACACCAGGCCGAGCAGCGCGCCTACGCCGGCCGAGGCCGGCAGCGTGATCCACATCGGCGCACTCGCTTCCTTGAAAAGGATTCCCGTCGTGAACGCGCCTGCCGCAAGCAGCCCCGCGTGGCCGAGAGAGATCTGGCCGGCGTAGCCGGTGAGAAGCATCAGCGCCACGGCGCCGACGGCGCTCAGCAGGATCTGGTTGGCGATATCGAGCCACAGCACGCTGGCGAGAAACGGGTAGACGAGCAAGACGATGGAAAAGAGGGCGAGCGCAATCTTCTGCGGCCGTGTGTCGAGGAGCGCACTGTCCTCGGCGTAGCGCGTACGGAAGTAACCGCTCATACGCGATCGAGCTCCTCGCGGCTGCCGAAGAAACCCCACGGGCGCACGACCAGCATGGCGAGGAGGACGGCAAAGGGCACCACGTCGGAGAGCAGGGGGTCGACGTAATGGATCAGCAGCACCTCGGCCGTGGCCACGACGAGCGAGCCGAGCACGGCGCCGACCAGGCTGTCGAGCCCGCCGACCAGCGCCGCCGGAAACGCCTTGAGGCCGATGATGACCAGCGTGCTCTCGAGCCCGGCATCGCAGGCGAGCAGCATGCCGGCGATGCCGGCCGTGAAGGTGGCGAGCGCCCAGGCCAGGGCATAGATCCCGTGCAGGCCGATGCCGCGCTGCGCAGCGAGCAGCGGGTTCTGGCCGGCCGCGCGCATGCGGATTCCCCAGCGCGATGAACGCAGGAAGAGCGCGAGCCCGCCGTAGACCGCCGCGGTGGACAGGACAAGCGCCAGGCCGACTGCGGAGATGCGCGCCGTACCGAGCGCGACAGACGCGTTCGTCCAGCCGAGCTGGCCGAGCGGATGGCGCGTCTCGGTGCCGAAGGCGAGGATCATCGCGCCGCGCAACAGGATACCGAGCGCGATGGTGGCCAGCACCGCCGCCAGCACCGACTCCCCGGTCATGCGCCACATCAGCGCGAGGTAGACCGCCGCGCCGACGGTGGCGGCCAGCGCGACCGCCGCCGCGAGCGCAACCAGCGGATGCCCGGCGAAGAGCGACGCCGTCGCGTACAAGCCGTACGCGCCGAGCATCATCAGCTCGCCATGCGCGAGCGACAGCACGCGGCTCACCTTGTAGATGAGCACGTAGCCGCAGCAGATCAGCGCATAGATCGAGGCAAGAACGAGGATGTTGACGGCGATCTGCACCCTACCGTCTTACGTCGATCGCCTGCCAGTCCTGGGCGCGCGCGATGCGGTTCTGCTGCGGATCCCAGCGCCACACGCGGTAGTACTGCCTGGTGCGGAAGTGGTTGTCCTTCGTCCACTCGAGCGGGCCGCCGCGCAGCCCCTTGAGATCGACCTTCACGCGGTTCATCGCGCTCAGGACCTTCTGCGGCGTCGGCGGCCAGGGCGTATTGCGCAGCACCGATTCGACGACCAGGCCGGCGACGAATCCTTCCGTCAGGTAAGACACCGGATGCTCGAGCTTGGCGCGGGCTGCGACCGCGCGGATCTCCGCATGGATCGGCAGGTTGTCCTCGAGGAACGCGTTGGTGCCGACGACGTAGAAGCCGCCGTCCTTGATGCGCGCGAGCTCTTCCTCGGCGTTCAGGTGCGCCCAGGTGACGTATTGACCGGTCCAGCCCAGGCGCCGCATCGCCTCGAAGACGCGCACCTGCGCCACCCACGGCGACCACGACCACACCCAGTTCGGATTCGCTTCCTTCAGCTTGGTCGCGAACGGCGTGTAATCCGGCGCCGGCGGCGGGGAGATTTCCTTGTCGACCGGCGTCATGCCCAGCGTCCTGGAAAGGCCTTCGGCGTAGTCGATCTCGGCGCGCGCGATCGGGATCGCCATTGCGGCGAGCCCGAGTCGCACGGGCTCCTTCGCATTGGCCTTGATGAAGGCGAGCGCGGCCTGCGAGTCCAGGTTCGCGCCGAACGCCGTCGAGCAGAATTGCAACGGATCGGCAGGCGGATAGGTCTCCTTGGGGCACACCGCGCCGGCGTAATAGAGGGGCACATTGCCGCGCTTCGATTCCGCCACCATCGGTGCGTAGGTCGAGGAGAGGCTCACGTTCAGCAGCATCACGACCTTGTCTTGGGCAATGAGCTGCTTCGCGTTCGTCGCCGCGCGCGAGGGCTGCGCCTGGTCGTCGGTGACGATGACGCGCACCTGTTTCCCGTTGATGCCGCCGCGGCCATTGACGTGGTCGAGATAGGCCTTCATCGCTTCCACCACCGGCGCGTAGTTCGACGCCACGGGGCCGGTCATCGCGCCCGAGACGCCGATCACATACGCCTCCTGCGCGTTCGCGGCTGCGCACAGGGCGGCTCCGAGGATCAACAGCAGCTTCTTCATGGCTCCCTCCTTAAGTGAGAACTTCGGCGGCGCCGGCGGCGAGCAGCCGCTCCTCGGCGTCGTCGTACATTTCCGCCACCAGGGCGCTGAACTTTTCGGCCATGCGCGCGCGCTTCACCTTGCGCGTCGGCGTCACCGGCTCGCCTTCCTCTTCCGGATCGAGCGCCTTCGGCAGCACGCGGAACGTTTTCACCTGCTCGACGCGCGCCAGCGCGGCGTTGGCGCGCGCCACTTCGCCTTCCAGCAGCTTCTTCACCTCCGCATGCTGCGCGAGGCTGGTGAAGCCGGTGTAGGGGAGGTTGCGGCCGCGCGCCCAGTCGGCGACGGTGTCGAAATCGATTTCGAGGAGCGCGGTGACGTACTTGCGGCCATGGCCGATGACCATCGCCTCGGCGATATAAGGGCTCGCCCGGAGCAGGTTCTCGATGTACGACGGCGATAGCGTCTTGCCGCCTGCCGTGACGATGAAATCGCGCACGCGATCGACCAGCCGCAGCTCGCCGTCCTTCAGTTCGCCGACGTCGCCGGTGCGCAGCCACCCGTCGTCGCCCTTGACTTCGCGCGTCGCCGCCGCGTTGTTCCAGTAGGCATCGAAGACGTGCGGCCCGCGCAGCAGGATTTCGTTCGCGTCGCCGAATTTCAGCTCGAAGCCGCTCGCCAGCGAGCCGACCGTGCCCGGGCGCGGGAACGCCTGCCGGTGCCCGGCGATGATGGCGCCGGCCTGTTCGGTCTGCCCGTAGATCTCGACCAGGTTGACGCCCCAGATCTGCCACAGCGCCATCGTCTCCGGCGGCAGCGGCGCCCCGCCGCAGATCATCAGCTCGACTTCGTCGAGCCCGAGATGCTCGAGCAGCGGTTTGAACACCGTCAATCGTGCCAGCTCGTACGTGACCGAGAACCCAGCGCTCCCGTCCCATCGCTGCCGCGCATACCGCCGGCCTATGCGCATCGCCGCGTCGTAGAAGAGGCGCTTCAAGGCCGTGGTGTTCGACATCCCGACGAGGACCTGCGCCGCGAATTTCTGCAGGTAGCGCGGCACGGTGAAGAGGACAGTCGGCGCGACTTCGTACAGCGTGTGCGGCAGGTCTTCCAACCCGTCGCCGAAATGGGGAACGAGGCGGCTCATCAGCGGCAGCGTGATGGCGATGTCGCGGCCGAGCACGTGGCAAAGCGGCAGGTACGCCACCGTGCGGTGCGTGCGTTCGGCGAGCTGCGGATGGTGATCGACGATGTTGCGCGTGGCGGCCACGTGCACGCCGTGCGAGATCAGCGCACCTTTCGGATGGCCGGTCGTTCCCGAGGTGTAGACGATGAAGGCCGGGCTTGCATCGCTCAAGGCAGCCGCGAGCGCGTCGAGATCGGCCGGCTCGTGCGCGAGCAGATCGTCGAAGCGCGCAAAGCGGCTGCGCTCGTAGGCGAACATCGCCGAGTCGTCGATCACGACGATGTGGCGCAGATCCGGCAGGCGATCCGCCATCGCCAGGAGCTTGTCGACGTATTCCTGGTGCTCGGCGACGAAGACGGCGGCGCCGCCATCGCGCATCTGGTATTCGACTTCGGCAGCAGAGGCCGTCGGATAGATGCCATAGGTGATCGCGCCGGCGGCCTGCGCGCCGAGGTCGGCGAGCAGCCATTCCTCGCAGGCGTCTCCCATGATCGCGACGCGATCGCCCGGCGCCACCGCCAGCGCGCGGAACCCCGCCGCGCAGCGCGCGACGCGCTCGGCGTACTGCCGCCAGGTGCGCTCTTCGTACAGGCCCAGGCGCTTCGCGCGATACGCCACCACGTCCGGCTCGCGGCGCGCTCGCTCGCCGAGCAGGGCGATGGCGCTCGTCAATGCATCACCCGGAATGCACGCACCAGCAGATCGACGTAGCTCCGCGTGATGCGCTCGAGCGTCGCGCCCGCTTCGCGGCCGAACCAGAGCGCTGCCGAGTTGCCGAGGCCGAGCAGCGCGAGCGTGGCCATGCGCGTATCGAGGTCGGCGCGCAGCTCGCCGCTCGATACGCCTTGCTGGAGGATGCGCTCGATCAAGCGCTCGTAGCGCTTCTCGATGGCGCGGATGCGCCGGCGCGCCGGTTGCGGCAGGAAGCGCCGCTCGCGCAGGAAGACGAGCGTGAAGTCGTGGCGCTCGGCGAGCGGCGCAAGGTGGTGGAATACCAGCCGCTCGACCTTCTCGGCGGCGCTCGCCGGCTGCTTGAGGATGAGCTGCGCCCGCTCGGCGTAATCCTCCACGCCGGTCGCGCAGACCGCTTCCAGCGCGGCTTCTTTCGAGTCGAAGTAGTAGTAGAGGCTCGCCTGCCGGATGCCGAGAACGTCGGCGATGTCCTGCGTCGAGGCGCCGTGGTAGCCGCGGCGGGCGAAGACCTTGGCCGCCGCGTCGATGACTTCCGAGAGCCGCCGGCGCGCTTGCGGCGCGGTCGCAGCTGCCTTCATCCTGGCCTCCTCTCTCGCGGCTGATTCTATAGCACAATAGAAATCCGGAGGACCCCATGATTGCGTTTCGCGCCGACCACATCGGCAGCCTGCTGCGTCCCAAGAAGCTTCGCGAGGCGTTCCGCGCGCATAGCGAGGGAAAAATTTCCGACCAGGATTTGCGGCTCGCCCAGGACGAGGCCATCCGCGACGCCGTGCGCCTGCAGGAGGGATGCGGGCTGCAGGTCGTCACCGACGGCGAGTTCCGCCGCGTGTCGTACTGGGAAAAGTTCGTGCGGCTCACCGGCGGCCTCGAGGTGCGCGAGGCGGCGTTCACGTTCCACGACGCCGCCGGGCGCGAGAGCCAGTTCACGGCGCCTTACGTGCGCGGCAAGGTCTCGCGCAGCGCGCCGATCACGCAGGACGAGTTCGATTTCCTG
>DATDCR010000446.1:0-2458 GCA_036524215.1 Burkholderiales bacterium | reverse complement strand
TGACTATCCTAATAGCGGTATTCGCGGGATAAGGCGCGAGCGCTTCGAAGAGCAAAGCGCCTCGGCATCGATAGAACATCACGCCAAAGTCTTGACCGCGGCGATCGCTTCGGGGACGACGTCGTAGGAGTAGAGCTCGGCGCGGAAGCGCGCGTGCGCGGCGAGGTCGGCGTCGCGCTTCGCCAGATCGTCGACCATGGAATCGACGCGCAGGCCGTGCTTGCGCGCGCCGAGCTGGACCTCGGCGACTCTTTCGCGGCGCAGGCGCTCGTAGGCGAGGAGCGCCGAGGGAACGGCCGCGTTGTCGACGCGGGAGAGGATCGTCGCGAGCGCCATGCCATCCTCGATCGACTGGTTCGCGCCCTGCCCGAGATGCGGCAGCATCGGGTGCGCCGCATCGCCGAGGAGCGTGAGGCGCCCCTTGGTCCAGGTGGCGAGCGGCTCGCGGTCGTAGAGCGCCCAGCGGAAGCATTTGTCGACCTGCTTCAGCACCTGGCCGATTCGCGGGTCCCAGCCTTCGAACTCGCGACGCAGCTTGTCCGGATCGCCGGGCGCGGACCAGGATTCCTTCATCTCCTCGTCGGTCGGCACGAAGCCGACGTAGTTCACCATCTCGCCGTGGCGCACGGGGAAGACGAGGAAGTGCTTCAGCTGCTTTGCCGGCCCGGCCCACATCTGCCAGCGGTCCATCGGCCAGTCCGGCAGGCGCTCGCGCGGGACGAGGCCGCGATAGGAGATCGTGCCGTGGAAGACGGGCTTCGACGGCGGGAAGACGCAGGGGCGAAGCTCCGAATGGATGCCGTCGGCGCCGATCGCGACATCGCCCTCTGCGCAGAAGCCGTTCGCGAAGCGCACGCGCGCGACGTCCCCCGCCTGCTCGAAGGCGACGGCGCGATGATCGCAATGCACCACGCCGGCAGGCAGAGCGGCGGCGAGGAAGTCGACGAAGTCGGCGCGGTGCATGCCGAAGTTCGCGTTCCAGCCCGAGGCGTCGGTCACCTGCACCGGCGCGATCGGCGAGCCGTCGTGGCGGTAGTAGTGCGATTTCGGTCCGACGCGCGCGCCCCATTTCTCGACCGCCGCGCCGAGCCCGACGCGCTGCATCTGGCGCACCGCGTTCGGCGTGACGTACACGCCGGCGCCGACCTCGCCCAGCGCCGGCGCCTGCTCGTACACCGAGACTTCGAGGCCGTGGGCGATCAGCGCGTTGGCCGCGAACAAGCCTCCGATGCCTCCGCCGACGATGACGACGCGCATCAGCGGTGCGCGAGGGCCCGGTTTTCCAGCCGGCTCAGCAGCCGCACGAGCGGCCAGAGCATGACGAAATAGATGGCGGCGGCGAGCACGATGGGAGTGGGATTGTAGGTGAGGCTCTGCGCCTGCCGCGCCTGGAACAGGAGCTCCGGCATCGCGACGACGCTGCCGAGCGAAGTGAGCTTGACGACCTCGAGTGTGTTGGAGAGGAGGTCCGGAAGCACGTTGCGCACCGCCTGCGGCAGCACCACGTACAGCATGGTCTGGAAGCGCCCGAGGCCGGTGCTGCGCGCCGCCTCGCTCTGGCCTTCCGGCACGGACTCGATGCCGGCGCGGAAGATCTCGCCGTAATAGGCGCCGTTGTTGAGGAAGAAGGCGATGCACACGCAGGCGAAGCCGCCGAGCTCGAGCCCGGCGAAGGGCAGCCCGGCGTAGAGGAAGATGAGCAGCACGAGCGGCGGAAAGGCGCGGAAGAAATCCACCCATGCCATGAGCGGCCAGCGCACCCACGGCTTGCGCACGCCGGCGAGCAGGCTGAGGATCAGCCCGCCCGCGAGACCGAGCGGCACCACGATGAGCGACAGCAGCACGGTGTTGCCGAGCCCGGCGAGGATGATCTTCCAGGCGGCGCCGACGATCTCGAGATTGAAGAAGGTCTGCAGCACGCTCAGCGCTTCCAGGTCATGCGCGTTTCCAGCCAGCGGCCGACGATCACCATCGGCAGGAAGAGGATGAGATAGGCGCCGGCGCCGAGGGTGAGCGGCGACGGGTTGTAGCTGTTGGAGACGGCGGAGGACGCCATGCCGAGGATCTCGCTAACGGCGACCACCGTGCCGAGCGCCGTGCCTTTGGTGATGGCGATCGTGCGATTGGTGAGCGGCGGAATGGTGAGGCGGATGGCCTGCGGCAGCACGACGTTGATCAGCGTCTGCCCGTAGGAAAGCCCGGTCGAGCGCGCGGCCTCCCACTGGCCCCTGGCGATCGAGGTGATGCCGGCCCAGAAGATCTCCTCGGAGAACGCCATCAGCACGAGCGCGAGCGAGAGCCAGGTCGAGACGAAGCCGGAGGGCGACACCTCGACCGCGGGCAGGCCGAAATAGATGAAGACGATGATGACCAGCGGCGGCAGCGCGCGGAAGAGATCGACGACGAAGACGATCAGCAGGTTGACCGGCCTGAAGCCCACGCTGCGCAGGAGCGCGAG
>DATDCR010000445.1:0-3750 GCA_036524215.1 Burkholderiales bacterium | reverse complement strand
CGTCGTCTCCGTTCAGCCGGATCGTGCCCGCGCTCACCGGGAAGCGGCCGGAGATCATGTTGTAGAGCGTGCTTTTGCCGGCGCCGTTCGGTCCGATGATCGCGTGCCGCTCGCCGGCGGCGACGGACAGCGACACGCCGTTGATGATGGGCGTCGAGCCGAAGCGCTTCTCTACGCCGGCGAGCTCGAGCGCGGAGCTCATGCCGCCTTCAATTCCGTCTGCACTTCGTCCCACCGTGCGGCGACGAAGCGTCCCGCATAGCGGAGCGCAACGAGCCCGGCGAGCAGCAGCAGCCCGCTGGCAATCCAGACCGGCGGCGCTGCCGGGTCCGCCTCGATCCCGGCGAGCGCGAAGCGCCCGGCAGCGGTGGAATCCGACAGGCGATAGACCGACTCGACGAGGCCGATCAGGCCGGCGAGCGCCGCCGCGCACGCGGCGAGGCCGGCTGCATACGGCAGCGCCATGCGCCCGAGCTTGCCGGCGCGCGCGACGCCGATCTGCGCGAGCAGCAGCGACGCGATGCCGCCGGGCGCGTACAGCACCATCGCGCAGAAGAAGAGGCCGAGATAAAGCAGCCACGCCTTGGTGATGCCGGAGAGCGCCGCGACGAAGAGCACGAACACCACCGCGCCCAGCACCGGCCCGAAGAACAGCGGGATGCCGCCGATGAAGGTGGCGAGCAGCACGCCGCCGGAGCGCAGCGCCGAGACGTTCTCGGCGCTGACGATCTCGAAGTTGATGCAGGAGAGCGCGCCCGACACGCCGGCGAAGAAGGCGGAGAGGATGAGCTGCAGGAAGCGCACCTGGCGCGTGTCGTAGCCGATGAATTCGACGCGCTCGGGGTTGTCGCGCACCGCGTTCGCCATGCGGCCGAGCGGCGTGCGGGTGAGCGCGTACATGGCGAGCATGCAGGCGAAGCACCACGCGGCGACGAGGTAGTAGACCTGCAGCGCCGGCCCGAAGGTGAGACCGAAGAGCGGCCTTCCGATCGAGCGGTTGGTCGAGATGCCGGCCTCGCCGCCGAAGAAGCCGGGCACCATCAGCACGCAGGCATACACCAGCTCGCCGATGCCGAGCGAGATCATGGCGAAGGTCGTGCCGGCGCGCTTGGTGGTCACGTAGCCGAACAGCACGCCGAAGAAGAGGCCGGCGACGCCGCCGACCAGCGGCAGGAGCGGCAGCGGCGTGGGAAAGGAGCCCTTGCCGAGCCAATTGAGCGCGTGCACCGTGATGTAGGCGCCGAGGCCCGAGTACACCGCGTGGCCGAACGACAGCATGCCGCCCTGGCCGAGCAGCATGTTGTAGGAGAGCGCGAAGATCGCGAGCGTGCCCATCTGCGTCAGCAGCGTGAGGGAGAAGCTGCCCGGGAAAAGCCACGGTGCGGCGAGCAGGATCACCGCCGTGACCACCCACACGAGCGACGAACCCATGCGAAGGGAGAGCGTCGTCATTTCCCCCTCATCCTTCGCGGGTTCCCATCAGGCCGCGCGGCCGCACGATCAGGATCACCACCATCACGAGGTACGGCAGCACCGGCGCGACCTGCGAAATCTTGTAGCCGAAGAGACCCCAGTCGAGCGACACGGCGTAGGTCTGGATGAAGCCGATGAGGAGCGAGGCGACGAACGCGCCGCCGAGCGAGCCCATGCCGCCCACCACCACGACCACGAACACGATCGGCCCGAGCGCCGCGGCCATGCCGGGATCGGTGACGAAGGCGTTACCGCCGATTACCCCGGCGAGCCCGGCCAGCGCGACGCCGCCGCCGAACACCAGCATGAAAACGCGCGGCACGTTGTGGCCGAGCGCTTCCACCGTCTCCGGGTGCGTGAGCGCCGCCTGGATCACGAGGCCGATGCGCGTCTTCTTGAGGGCAAGCCAGATGGAGACCAGCATCGCCACGGCGACCAGCATCATGAAGCCGCGGTACATCGGGTACTGCGTGCCCATGATGGAGAACAGCGGCCCGTCGAGGTCGGGCGGCACGCGGTACTCGACCGCTGAGCGGCCCCAGATGAGGTGCGTCGCCTCCTCGATGAGGTACGCGAGCCCGAAGGTGAAGAGCAGCTCCGCGACGTGGCCGTACCGGTGCGCGCGGCGCAGCGCAAAGCGCTCGACCAGCATGCCGAGCAGGCCCACCAGCACCGGCGCGATGACGAGCGCCGGCCAGAAGCCGATCCAGCGGCTCACCTGGTAGGCGAAGTAGGCGCCGAGCATGTAGAAGCTCGCGTGCGCGAAGTTGAGCACGCCCATCAGCGAGAAGACGAGCGTGAGGCCGGAAGCGAGCATGAACAGCAGCAGCCCGTAGCTGATGCTGTTCAGCGTCTGGACTAAGAAGAACTCCATCGCAAAAAAAGGGGACCGAAGTCCCCTTTTCTTTCTAGCGCGCCCGGCTCAGGGCCGCGTCATCTTGCAGGAGGTGAACTGGGCCGAGGTGAAGCCGTCCAGCTTCACGTCGGTCTTGAAGCCGAGCCCGGTGCCCTCGATGTCGTACTTCACTTCCTTCGGCCCGCCCTTCGAGGCCTGCTTGTAGACCGTCGAGAGAAACAGCGGCTGGATGAGCTGATGATCTTGCTTGCGCATCTCGACCTCGCCGGTCGGCGTGTCGAAGCGCATGCCTTCCAGCGCGTACGCGACCGCCTTCGGCTCGTTCGACTTCGCCTTCTTCGCCGCCTCGGCGAGCATCAGCATCGCCGTGCGAACGCGCAGGTAGTAGAAGTCGACCTTGTACTTCTTCTCGAAATCCTGCGACCATTTCTCGATCGAGCTCGGCAGGACGTTCTCGTGCCACTCGGTGATCTGCTTCACGTGGCCGACCGCCGACTCGCCCATCGCCGGCAGCGCGCCGAGGCCGCCCGCGTAGTAGGTGTAGAAGTCCGCGGTCAGGCCGGCGTCCTTCGCCGCCTTGATGAGGAGCGCCATGTCCTGCCCCCAGTTGCCGGTGATCACCGTGTCCGTGCCCGCCTGCTTCATCTTGGCGACGTAGGGCGAGAAGTCGGTCACCTTGCCGAGCGGGTGCAGGTCGTCGCCGACGATCTCGACGTCGGGGCGCTTGCGCGCCAGCATCTCGCGCGCCGCCTTCTTCACCGCGTGGCCGAACGAGTAGTCCTGGTTGATGAGGTACACCTTCTTGATCTTCTTGTTCTGCGCCATCCAGGTGGTGAGCGACTCCATCTTCATGTCGCTGTTGGCGTCGAAGCGGAAGTGCCAGAACGAGCACTTCTCGTTGGTGAACGCGGGATCGACCGCGGCGTAGTTGAGGTAGACGATCTCCTTGCCGGGATTGCGCTCGTTGTGGCGGTTCACCGCCTCGATCAGCGCGCCGGCCACCGAGGAGCCGTTGCCCTGGGTGATGAAGCGGATGTCCTGGTCGATCACCCGCTTGAGCTGGTTGAGCGCTTCCTGCGGGCTCACCTTGTTATCGAAGCCGATGACCTCGACCTTCTTGCCGTTCATCCCGCCCTTCGCGTTGATCTCGTCGGCAATGGCCTGGAAGTGCTTCAGGCCCTGCTCGCCAACGTTCGCGAACGGACCGGACAGCGGGTCGATGTAGGCGATCTTGAGTTGCGCGTGCGCTGCATTGAGGCCAAGCAGCAGGGATGCCGCGACGGCGGCATGCTTCAGGTGGAATTCCATGGTGGACCTCCCTTGGAGGCTGCCATTGTAGTACTACACATCTCGCGATGGCGCCGGAAGCACCGTGCCACAATTTGCTTCTATAGCGGCACGCCGCACAACAAAGCGTTCGA
>DATDCR010000444.1:0-5039 GCA_036524215.1 Burkholderiales bacterium | reverse complement strand
CGTGATGAACCCGCAGATCCGCTTCTGCAGGAGCTTCGACGGCACGCGCATCGCATATGCAGTGACCGGGAACGGCCCGCCGATCCTGCGCGCGCCGCACTGGCTCACGCATCTGGAATACGAATGGCAGAGCCCGATCTGGCGGCCGTGGATCGAGGCGCTGTCGCGGGAATACACGCTGGTGCGCATGGACGAGCGCGGCTGCGGGCTGTCGGACCGCGACGTCGTGGATTTCTCGCTCGAGGCGTTCGTGCAGGACCTCGAGGCGGTGACCGACGCCGCCGGCTTCGAGCGCTACACGCTCCTCGGCCATTCGCAGGGCGGCGCGGTGGCGATCGAGTACGCCGCGCGCCATCCCGACCGGGTGAGTCACCTCGTGCTGCTCGGCGCCTACCTGCGCGGGTCGCTGCGCCGCGCGACGCCGCCGGAACGCGAGGCCGAGATCCTGGCGCAGATCAAGCTCGTCGAGTCAGGCTGGGGGCGCGACGACCCGTCCTATCGCCACATGTTTTCGACGCAGTTCATGCCGGGCGCCACGCTCGAGCAGCTGCGCTCGCTGAGCGAGCTGCAAAGGGCCTCGACCACGCCTGAAAACGCGGCGCGCATCCTGCGCGCGGTGTTCCAGCTGCAGGTGCGCGGCTCGGCGCCCCGCGTGCGCTGCCCGACGCTCGTCATGCATGCGCGCGGCGACGTGCGCGTGCCTTTCGACGAAGGCCGGCTCGCCGCCACGGAGATCGCCGGTGCGCGGTTCGTGCCGCTCGACAGCGTCAATCACATCCTGCTCGCGCACGAGCCGGCCTTCCGGCAGTTCTTCGACGAGCTGAGGGCGTTCATTCCGCGGCCCAAGGGCGCGGCCTCGTTCGCCGATCTCACTTCGCGCGAGAACGAAGTGCTCGAGCGCATCGCCCAGGGCCTCGATAACACGCAGATCGCCGTCAAGCTCGGCCTGTCGGAGAAGACGGTGCGCAACCACATCACGCACATCTTCGACAAGCTCGGCGTGCAGAGCCGAGCGCAGGCCATCGTACTCGCGCGGGACAACGGCCTGGGGCACAAGTCCCAGGCTTCCGGAGACTAATTTCCGCCAGCCGGGACCCGCGCCTCACGCGGCGAGGCGCCCAGCCGCGCACCATGCCGTTTCTGCTTAGGAGGCGGATCATGGGCGCATTGGCGTTTCTCTACGGTACGGTTTGCTACGCGATTTTCCTGGTGACGTTCCTCTATGCGATCGGCTTCGTCGGCAACTTCCTGGTGCCGAAGGCGATCGACACCGGCGACGCGCCGCTCGGCGTCGCCCTGATGACCGACGTCGCGCTGCTCGGCCTGTTCGCCGTGCAGCACAGCGTGATGGCGAGGCCCGGCTTCAAGCGCTGGTGGACGCGCCTCGTGCCCAAGCCGGTCGAGCGCAGCACCTATGTATTGTTCGCGAGCCTCGTGCTCGCGCTGCTCTTCTGGCAATGGCGGCCCATCCCTGCCGCCGTCTGGGACGTGTCCGGGGCAGCGGCCGTCGCGCTCCATGCCCTGTTTGCCCTCGGCTGGGGGATCGTGCTGCTCGCCACCTTCATGATCAACCACTTCGACCTCTTCGGCCTGCGCCAGGTGTACCTGCGGCTCACCGGCTCGCCGTATACGCACGTCGAGTTCAAGACCGTCGGCCTCTACAAGCTGGTGCGCCATCCGATCATGCTCGGCTTTCTCATCGCCTTCTGGGCGACGCCGCACATGACGGTAGGGCACCTGGTCTTCGCGCTCGCCACGACGGGCTACATCTTCATCGGCATCTTCTTCGAGGAGCGCGACCTCGCCGCCGCGCATGGCGCGACGTTCCAGCGCTATCGCGCCGAGGTGCCGATGATCCTGCCGGTGGGCGGGGTCAAGCCTTCGCCGGCGGACGCGCAGGCGCTTTCGGGCTCTCGGGTGCCGCGATGATGATTCGCGCGTAGCGCTGGTAGGTCCAGTACGACCAGGCCCACTCGGCCAGCACGACCAGGCGGTTGCGGAAGTTGATGAGGAAGTAGATGTGCGCGACCAGCCAGAGGAGCCAGGCGGGGTAGCCGGAGAAGTGCAGCCCGCTGAACATCGCCACGGCGGCGTTGCGGCCGATCGTGGCGAGCTGGCCGTAGTCGCGATACCGGAACGGCAGCGCGCGCTTTCCCTGAATGGAATTTCGAATGTTGAAAGCCGCGTGGCCCCCCATCTGCTTCGCGGCCGGCGCGATGGCCGGCACGCCCGGCAGCCCGGCGAGGTCGCCGATGACGAAGATCTCCGGGTGGCCGGGCACGGATAGATCCTTCTCGATCAGCACGCGGCCCGCGCGGTCGAGCGGCACGCCGAGCGAGCGGCCGAGCGGAGAGCTGGTCACGCCGGCGGCCCAGATCACGGTCTTCGCCTCGAGCCGCTCGGCGCCCATGCTGACGCCGTCGCCATCGACGCCGGTCACGCGGCGGCCGAGCCAGACCGTGACGCCCAGGCGCTCGAGCTGGCGCCGCGCCTTCTCGGAGAGATCCGGCGTATAGGGCGGCAGCACGCGGTCGCTCCCCTCGACGAGGACCACGCGCGCCTTGCCCGGATCGATGCGGCGGAATTCGCCGCGCAGCGTATGGCGCGCGATCTCGGCCAGCGTGCCGGCGAGCTCGACGCCGGTCGCGCCGCCGCCGATGACGATGAAAGTGAGCCAGGCCGCGCGGTGGGCGGCATTGTCGGTGCGCTCGGCCTGCTCGTAGGCGTTGAGGATGCGCGAGCGGATCTGGAAGGCATCTTCGAGCGTCTTCAGTCCCGGCGCATGGCGCGCCCACTCGTCGTTGCCGAAATAGTGATTCACGGCGCCGGGCGCGAGGATGAGGTAGTCGTAGCCGAGCTCCGTGCCGTCGTCGAACACCACGACGCGGCGCGCGGGCTCCACGCGCTCCACGTGCGCCATCAGCACGGTGGCGTTGCGCTGCTTCTCGAGGATGTGCCGGATCGGCGCCGAGATGTCGGGCGCCGAGAGGCCGGCCGTCGCCACCTGGTAGAGCAGCGGCGAGAACAGATGGTGATTGGTGCGATCGACGATGGTGACTTCGACCGGCGCGTGCTTGAGTGCCTGCGCTGCCCGCAGCCCGCCGAAGCCGCAGCCGATGATGACGACGCGCGCGGTCATGCAAGAATGATAGACGCATGGAACTCAATCGCATAACGCTGGGCTCGAAAGGCGAGGCCGAGCTCCTGGTCGGCGAGGAGCACACCGCGCCGCGCGTGGGCAGCGGCGCCATCCATGTGCTCGCCACGCCCGTAATGATTAACGTCATCGAAGCCGCGGCCCTCGCGGCGATCGAGCACCTGCTGCCGTCAGGTCACCAGAGCCTGGGCACGCTTCTCAACGTGCGGCACATCGCCGCCACGCCGGTGGGAATGCGCGTCACGGCCACCGCCACGGTGGAGAAGGTCGAAGGCCGCACCATCGCCATGCGCGTCGAGGCGCACGACGAGCGCGAGTTGATCGGCGAAGGCACGCACGAGCGCGTGGTGGTCAACGTCGCGAAATTCGACCAGCGCGTGCAGCGCAAGCTAAGAAGCTAGCAGCCAGACGCCCCAGCCAATCAACGCGAGGCCTGCGATTCGCGACGTGTAGGCGGCCGCGGGCAGCAGTTTCTCCACGAAGACGAACGCCGTGAGGATCGCGACCCAGAGCAGATCCATCGCGCCGGTGACGAAAAGCACGAGCATCAGCACCCAGCAGCAGCCGAGGCAGTAGCTGCCATGCGCGAGGCCCATGCGGAACGCGCCGGATGCGCCGGCGCGCCAGCGCGTGGCGAAGAACTCGAACGGATGCCGGCAGGCGCGCAGGCAGACGTTCTTGACCGGCAGCCACTGGTAGAGGCCCGCGGCGACGAGGACGCCCGCGCTCAAGGGTGCGCTCGCCGACTCGATCATCGGCGTGAGCAGCATCCGCTCCTGCAGCAGGGCCTGCACGATCGCCACGACGAGGCTGAAGCCCGTCCACACCGCCAGGTAGCCGGCAACGAAGATCCACACCGGCGCGAGCACGCTGCCGCGCTCGCGATTCTTGCGCACCATCGTGTCGTAGAAGACGATGGCCGGCGCCGCGCTCGGCAGCATCATGCCGGCCATCATCACGGTCCACATGATGAACGCCAGCGCGACGGCGCTCGGCAGGTCCATCCCCGGCATCGTCATCAGCTCCATCGACTCGGCGCTCGACCAGAGATAGCCCCAGGCGAGGGCGAGCACGAGGGCGAGGCCCGTGCCCGTGACCACGCGCTCGCGCGCGGCGACGCTCATCATCCCGACCACGCGAACGGCGCCAGATGGCCGTTGCGCTTGCCGCTCGAATCCTCCCAGTCGATGCCGAACGCGTGGAACTTGCTCTTCGTTGCCTTGGCGAGCCCGATCTTCGAGGCGACCGGGTGGCCGACGTTGTCGAGATAGATCGGCTCTCCCGTGCGCACGCCCGGCACGCCTTCGCAGGCCTGGTCGACGAGCTCGCCCGCAGACACGACGCGCTGCATGCCGTCGGCCACGAAGCGGATCGGGCGCTTCTCCACGCCGGCCACCTTGCCGACGAGCGGCCCGAGCGCAGCCATCGGCCCGCCGGCCGCGCCGGTGGCGATGGCGCCGATCGCCTCGACCTGCTTGTCGCTCGCGCGCTCGTCGACGATGAGGCCGACGGTCATGTTCCCCTCGGCCATCGACTTCGGCGAATAGCCGACGACGATGAACGTGATGCCGTCGAGCTTGACGCCGTCCTTCTGGCCCTTGTCGATGCGCAGCGCGAGCGCGAACTTGCAGAAGCCTTCCGTGGGCCGCGCGGTGAGGCCGGATTCCGGGCACGGGCAGAGGTAATCGCAGCTGCAGGTCTCCATGTACTGTCCTTCGATACGCCATCCGGCCATGTTCGTCTCCTCGGTTGCCTTGACAGGTCACCGACAATGCCGAACACTTTTCCGGGCGTACAGGTACGGTCGCTGTAGCGCGTGACAGCACTGTACCGGTCGTTCTACCGGGCCACACAGAGAGGAGGCTGTGCGTGAACGTCCAGC
>DATDCR010000443.1:0-2667 GCA_036524215.1 Burkholderiales bacterium | reverse complement strand
CCTGCACCCGGACCGGCTTGCCGGTCGCCTTGGCGAGGAACGCCGCATCGAGCGCGGCATCGCCCGCGTCATTGCGGCCATACGAGCCGGGACCTGGAACCCAGATCGCGCGCACGTTCTCCGGCGGCAGGCCGAGCAGCTTCGCGACGCCATCGCGCGTGAAGTGCGGCTTTTGCGATCCGGTCCACACGGTGCACGAGCCCTCCCTGATTTCAGCCACCGCACAGCCTGGTCCCATGCTCGCGTGCGATTGGAACGGCCACTCGTACTGCGCTTCGATCACGCGTACGCCAGGCGCCATGAACGCAGCCCCAGAGTCGCCCTTCTTCAGCGCCTCTTCCCGCTTCACCACCTTGGCCTGCCGGATGTGATCGTGCAGCGCACCCATCTCGGGGAAGGCGCCGTCGAGCGTGTGCCAGCGCACTTTCAGCGCTCGCGCAGCGCGCACGGCATCCCATTCCTTGGGCGCCACAACGGCGACGAAATCCTTTTCGCGGATGACGCGCGCGCCGCGGATGCCCTTGATCGAGCCCTCATCGACGCCGAGCACCCTGCACGCCGCCCGGGGCGGCCGAATCACGCGCGCATGCAGCATTCCCGGCCGGCGCACGTCCGTGACGAAATCGCCCGTGCCGTAGACTTTCCACGCCACGTCGCGCCGCGCGACGGGCTGGCCGACGATCTTGTATTCCGACGGCGACTTCGGCTTCGCCTGGACCTTGATGTCCATCGGATTGCCGATCTTTTTGTTCCACTCCACGCGGTGATGGAAATACTTGCCGCCGACGAGCTCGCCATACGAGATGTCCCTCGCCCCGCCCTTCACGACGCCAGCCTCGACCCGCAGCTGGCTGGGCAGCGTGTCCAATTGCCGCGATGCCGCTTCCAGCAGCAGGCGCCGCGCCTCGGCGGCCGCGCTGCGCAGCGGACGCGCGCCGCTCGAGATGCCGGTGCTGCCGGAGGCGCCGCCCTGGTTGCAGGATGTCGCCGTGTCGCCCATCAGCACGTCGACCTTGTCGAGCCCGACATCGAGCTCTTCGGCGACGATCTGCGCGATGGCGACCTCCAGGCTCTGGCCCATGTCCATCTTGCCGAAGAACGCCTGTACGCGGCCGTCGGGCAGCACGGCGATCCAGGAATCGAGCTCCGTCGGCGCGAGCGCGGGCTTGCCAGCGGCTTGAGCGAGCAGTTCCGCCGGGACGGCGAACGACACCACCAGCGCCCCCGAGCTCTTGAGAAATTCGCGGCGATCCATGGCGCGCCCTAAACCATGTTCGCCTGCGCGCGCTTGATGGCGCGCAGGATCGAAACGTGCGTGCCGCAGCGGCACTTGAGGCCGGCGAGCGCGTCGCGGATCTCCGGCTCCGTCGCTTTGGGATTCTTCTTCAGGTAGGCCGCGGCAGTCATGATCCAGCCGTTGATGCAATAGCCGCACTGCGGAACCTGCTCTTCGACGTACGCGGCCTGCAATGGATGGGGGTTCTCCGGCGTGCCGAGCCCGGCGATGGTCGTCACTTTCCTGCCGGCCGCGACAGAAACCGGCAGCACGCAGGAGCGCACGGGCTCGCCATCGAGCTGGACCGTGCACGCGCCGCACTGGGCGAGCCCGCAGCCGAAGTGCGGATTGTCGAGCTTCAGATCGTCGCGCAACGCGTAAAGCAAAGGCATCTCGGGCTGCGCGTCGACGGACACGGGCTTGCCGTCGACGCTAAAGCGGAACGTCGCCATGGAGCTCCTCCTCAGGAAAGCTGCAGGGCGATCTTACCTTCGCTGCTGCCTGCCGTTGTCCGCAGAGCGAAAGGCGCCTTACCATTCCTTCGATGACCCCGGAGGAGCTCGTACGGAAGTACCTTGGCGCCATGGAGCGCCGCGACCTGGCGGCGGCGCGCGAATGCCTCGCGCCGGGCTTCGGCATGATATTCCCGGGCGGCCGGCGGCTCGATTCGCTCGAAGCGCTCGTCGAGTTCGCCAAACACAGGTACCGTAGCGCCCGCAAGACGTACGAGCGCTTCGATACCGCCGGAGATGTCGTATATTGCTTCGGCACTTTGAGCGGCGAGCTGCTCGACGGCTCGCCTTACCAGGGCGTCCGCTTCATCGACCGGTTCACCGTGCGCGGCGACAAGCTGGTCGACCAGCAGGTCTGGAACGATATGGCAGCGATCATTTCCACTTCGGGAGGGCACCATGAACAGCAATAAGAAGCGCAGGCAGTTCCTGATCAACACCACGGCGCTTGCCGCCACGGCCGCGCTGCCGCTCGGGCTGCGCGCGCAAGCGAACACCATCAAGGTCGGCGTGCTCCATCCGGTGACGGGCTTCCTCGCCTACTCCGGCAACCTGTCGCGCCTCGGCGCGCAGATGGCGATCGACGACATCAACAAGGCGGGCGGCATCAAGTCGCTCGGCGGCGCGAAGCTCGAGGCGGTGCTCGGCGACGCGCAGTCCAAGCCGGAGGTCGGCGCGGCGGAGGTCGAGAAGATGAACGAGGCCGGCGTCTCCGCCATCGTCGGCGCGTACGCCTCCGCCATCTGCCTCGCCACCACGCAGGCAGCGGCGAAGCACAACATCCCGCACGTCGTCGACGTCGGCGTCGCCGACCAGATCGTCGAGCGCGGGCTGAAGAATACCTTCCGCTTCGCGCCGGGCTACAAGGTGTGCGCCGAC
>DATDCR010000442.1:0-2688 GCA_036524215.1 Burkholderiales bacterium | reverse complement strand
CTCAGGTTCGTTTCGGGCGAAGACCAGATCGGCTGGTACAAGTCTTCCGAACGTGCGCGGCGCGGATTCTGCAAGGTGTGCGGCTCCACGCTCTTCTGGGATCCGCTCGTCCCCCGGGACTGGATCGGCATCGCCATGGGCGCCTTCGACTCGCCCACGGACACCAAGCTGAAGATGCACATCTACGTTGCCGAGAAGGGCGACTACTACGACATCGCCGACGGGCTCCCCCAGAACGCTCACTAAGACGGAAAAGGTCTTCCGCGTTCTCGCCATCGCCGTCGCCGCGCACGGCATCGTCTTCGCCCTCTGCAGCGTCACCCTCGCGCGCGTGGAGACGCCCGGGTTTGAATTCCTCGGCTGGATCTATCTATTCGTTGTCGTCGCGCCGGCGATGATTCTCACCGTGCCGTTCTCGTCACTCCTCTGGTATCTCCACCTCATGGAGACTCCCGGGTGGTTCGCGTGGCCGCGACCGGCGGGCTTCGCGCTCGTCTACGCGACCTGGGTGCTCGCACTCACGGCGATTTCGCTCGCCGTGCGCCGCCGCTAAACTCGCGAGTAATGACCGAGTACTTGCGGCCTTGGAAGCTATTCAGCCTGGCGGTCGGCGTCGCGCTCCTCATCGCCGGTTCGTTCTACGAGCAGGCGCCCGATTGGGATATCCCGATCAGCCTGATCATGGCGGCGTTGGCGTACCTGACGGCGCCGTGGTCGATGCGTGTGCTGATGGAGCGCAAATGGCGGCACTGGCCAGCCATGCTCTTCGCCACCTGGTTCACCGTTGACGGCTGCTACTGGATCTACTGGCACTTCAAGAATCCGGCGGCGCTGGATGCGATGCGCAGCGCCAATTTCCCCGCCTCTCTTTCGCTGTATGGCATGTGCGGGATCCTCTGGCTCTACCGTGGCAGCCTGGCCGAGCTTCTCTCGGACACGCGCGCCGCTCTTCGCACCATTCGCGTCCGTGAATAGGCTGCAAGGGCCGCCTGAATTCCGCTACACGGCGCTCGGCGTTGCCGCGCTGATGGCGATCGCCGCGCTGCATCAGATCTATGTTTCGCTCGATGGCCGGCCCGTCAATGCAGTTCTCGCGATGCTGCTGATCGCCGGTGTGATCGGCGTGATGCGGGGGCTGCGCTGGGGCCGCCGGATCGCCGTCGCCTTCCTGTGGGCGTCGATGCTCGTCAGCCTCGGCGCGCTCAGTCCATTCCATGCCGGCGACCTCATGGCCGAAGGCATCGAGCCGCCATCGCAATTGGAGCTTGGGCTCCAGTTCGCCGGCGTCTGCGCGATTGCGCTCGCCGGCCTGCATTACCTCGGCAAGCACAAGGCGCGATTTCGTCCGGCGTGGATATAGGGGTCGGCCATCGCTACGGCACCCATCGCCGTCCTGACGCTGCTCCTCGTGCTCGCAGGAGCGGCCGCGTTCTACGGGCGCGGCAGCCGGCTCGGCCCGATCCTCGCGTCACTGGTCCTCGGTCCGCTGTGCTACTTCCTGCTGGGCGTCGCGGTGCCGCGCGCGACGGGCGAAGGTCACTTCTTCAGCACGCCGTTCGGCGGCCTTCAGTCGAGCGATATGGAGCTCGTGACGAGCATCCTCGCCTGGACCCTGTTATGGTTCGCCCTGCTCTTCTATGCAAAACGAAAAAATTAAGGTCAAGGTCACCTCGTCGGGCCAGACGCTCGAGGTGGTGGTGCTGAACAAGAACGCCGAAGGCATCGAGGTGGTGCTCGGCGAGGGCGTGCACAACGTGCGCTGCCAGCTGCGTCCGACCCGCAACGGCATGGCGTATGCCGGTAGCGCGATGGGGCGCGAGATCGTCTACGAGCGCTCGCGCGACGATGTCATCGCCGACCTCGCGCGCGCCAAGGGCATTCGCGACTTCAAGCGCTAGGTATACTCGCGCGATGGCAAGGCTGCGTCACATCGCGGTGGTGGTGAAGGATCTCGAGAAGGCCGCGCAGTTCTACGAGAAGGTCTTCGAGCTTAAGCGCGTCGGCGAGGAGCACCTCGAGATGGGCTCCGGCATCTATCTCAGCGACGGCGTCATCAACCTCGCGCTCCTCAAGTACAAGGGCGAATCGGGATCGGGGCTGAAGGACGCGGCCGGGTTCGTCGGCGCGCATCACTTCGGCTTCCAGGTCGACGACCTCGAGGCGGCGAAGAAGAGGATCGAGCAGGCCGGCGGCAAGTTCTTCTTCACGCTCGGCAAATCGAAGGAAGAAGCCAACTTCGAGGTCAAGTACAAGGACCCCGACGGCGTGATCTTCGACATCTCCGAAAAGGGCTGGCTCGGAACCTCTAAATAGGGACAGACCCCATTTTTCTCATTTGAGAAAAATAGGGTCTGTCCCTATTTATTTCTTCGCCTCCAGGGACGTCCACCGCTCCAGCTTCTGCATCAGCAGGCGCTCGATCTCGTCGGAGCGCTCGCGGTCGGCGCGCAGGCTCTGGGGCGGCTGGCGGTAGTAGTCGGGGGCGTGCATGCGCGCGTAGAGCGCTTTCTGCTCCGATTCCAGGGATTCGATTTCCGAGGGCAGCGTTTCGAGCTCGCGCGTTTCCTTGTAGGACAGCTTCCGCGAAGGAACCCCCCGCTCGGCCGGGGGGCGTGATTCCTTCTTCTCCACCTCCGCAACCTGCGCCGGCCGCTGCACGAGGTAGTCGCTGTAGCCGCCGGCGTATTC
>DATDCR010000441.1:0-5704 GCA_036524215.1 Burkholderiales bacterium | reverse complement strand
GGCCCTGGCCGTGGCGCCGCTGTGCATGAATTGCCACGGCCCGGCGAGCCAGATGCCGGAGGCTTTCCGGCAGGCGCTCGCGAAAGAATATCCCTTCGACAAGGCGACCGGTTACAGCCTCGGGCAGGTGCGTGGCGCCATCTCCGTGAAGCGGCCGCTTTGACCTGATCCATGACGCTGCGCGCCAAGGGAATCTTCGCGCTGCTCGCCATGTTCGCGTACGCAGGGGCGATGTACGCCTACATCGAGCACGAGCGCTCCACCCTCCTGGCCGATGTCGCGGCGCTGGAAGGGCTGCGGGAAAGTGAAGACAAATTGACGCGCGCCGGTATCGCGATTTCCGATGCCCTGTTCATCGTCCATCGCGGCATTGGCGCGAACGGCGAGGGGATCGATGACCTGCCCTCGGAGCTCGAGGAGCTCGAGGGCTCGCTCAAGAGGCTCGGCGAGTCGTCGCCGCTGTTTGCGACCAGGCTGAGCGAGCTGCGACTGGCGCAGAAGGAACTGGCCGACCACCACGGGATGGCCGGACTGTATGGCGTGCGCGCGCCGCTGATCGCGATCGGGCACGACGTCGACCATGAAGTGCGCGACGTTCACGCGCGCCGCGCGCGGCTCAACGCCGATGTGCGCCGCACTTACGACCGGATCGGCGCGCTGACGCTGGCGCTGGGCATCGGCGGCCTGGCGCTCTTCGGCATGCTCACGCTGCTTTTCTTCACCCGGCTCTCGGTCCAGCTCGGCGCGCTGCGCGAGCGCGCCGGCGCCATCGTGCGCGGCTACCGCGGACCCCCGCTCGCGAGCCGGCGCCGGGATGAGCTCGGCGTGCTGTCGCGAGCCATCGACGGGATGGCGGCCGACCTGGTCGAAAAGGAGCGCCAGCTCGACCTCGGCCTGCGGCGCCAGATGCACGCGGAAACGATGGCCACCGTCGGCGCGATGGCGGCCAAGGTGGCGCACGAGATCGGCAACCCGCTCGCGATCATCAGCGGTGCCGCGCAGGAGCTGGCGGATGCTGCGCCGACCTCCGACGCGGCGAGGCGCCACGCCGCGATGATCGTCAGCGAAGCCGAGCGCATCCGCGACATCGCCTTGCGGATGACGCGCCTCGCGGGCTCCGGCCAGCCCGCCGACAGTGCGGATCTGAACGCGGTGACGGCCAGCGCGGTCGAGCTCGCGCGCTTCGATCCCAGGTTCGCGCGCAAGCAGATCACGCTGGAACCCGCCGCCGCGCTGCCGGCGGCGAAAGGCGATCCGCGCACGGTCACGCACATCGTCATGACGCTGCTGCTCGCCGCCGCCGAGCATCGCGAAGCGCCGCTGCGCCTGCGCACCGGACTCGAAGCCGGTCTGCTCTTCGTCGCCGCCGACGGCGCCGCGGATGCGGCGAGAATAGCGATCGCGCAGCAGCTCGCGGCCGAGATGGGTGCCACCGTAGAGTTGCGCGAGCCGGGTTGCGTGCTGTTCCGGCTTTCACCGCAGCCAACCGAAGGAATGCACTGAATGGCGTCGCTCCATGTCCTCATCGTCGATGACGAGCCCGCGATCCGGCAGCTTCTCGCCGGCGTGCTGACTCGCGCCGGCTACACCGTCGACACGGCCGCCACCGCGGAGGAAGCCGGCGGCAAGCTCGCGCGCGTGGAATTCGACGCGGCGCTTTGCGACATTCAGCTACCCGGCATGAACGGCATCGACCTGGTGCGCGCCTCGCGACGCGCCGGCTCGGAGACGACCTTCATCATGGTCACTGCTTTCGGCTCGATGGACACCGCCATCGAATCCCTGAAGGCAGGCGCGGCCGACTATGTCACGAAGCCGGTGCGCAACGAGGAGATCCTGCACCGGCTGGCGCAGATCGAGTCGATGCGCGGCCTGAAGAGCGAGAATCGCGCGCTGCGCAAGCTGGTGGCGGCGGGCGAGGACGAATGGTTCCGCTTTTCCTCCTCCTCGATGCAGGAGACCGAGCGCCTGGTCACCAAGGTCGCGCCGACCGACAGCACCGTCCTCATCACGGGCGAGAGCGGTACGGGCAAGAGCCTGATTGCACGGCATATCCACGAGCTCAGCCCGCGGCGCGACGGGCCTTTCATTCCCGTCAACTGCAGTGCCATTCCCGAGAATCTTCTCGAAAGTGAGTTCTTCGGCCATACCAAGGGTGCCTTCACGAGCGCCGACCGCGCGCGCAAAGGCCTGTTTCTCCAGGCCGATCGGGGCACGATCTTTCTCGACGAGGTGGGCGAGCTGCCCCTTGCGATGCAGACCAAGCTCCTGCACGTGATCGAGGACAAGCAGGTGCGCCCGATCGGCGGTGAGGTGGCACGGCGCGTCGACGTAAGAATCGTGTGCGCCACCAACCGCAATCTGCCCGAGATGGTGGCCGCCGCGCGTTTCCGCGAGGACCTTTATTACCGGCTGGGCGTGTTTCACCTTCCGGTGCCGCCGCTGCGCGATCGCAGCGAGGACCTGAAAGGGCTGATCGGCTTCCTCCTGGCCCGCATGCAGCGCGCCAACGTCGCGGCGAAGCCGGTCGCGATCGATCCGGTGGCGGAGGAGATGCTCCTGGGCTACCCATGGCCCGGCAATGTGCGCGAGCTCGACAACGTGCTGAACCGTGCCTACATCCTCGCCGACGGCGGCCTCATCATGCCGGGCGATCTTCCGCCGGAGCTGGCGCGGCCGGCCGCGGCTCCCGAAGCGCGTCCTGGCATAGGTGTTGCTGAAGGAAGGTCGCTGCGCTCGCAATTGCGACGCTTCGAGATGGAGCTCATCCAGCGCGCCCTCGAAGAGTCCGGCGGTGACCGGAAGGCAGCGGCAGAAAAGCTGGGGATCGGCCTGTCGAGCCTCTATCGCAAGCTCGAGCAGGTCGAAGGAGATTGAACGGGAGGAAGGCATGTTTTCGCGCAGCGTGCAGGCGGCTGCCCGAGTGGCGCTGCTGCTTGCCCTTGCGGCCGGCGCGGCATTCGCCGGGACACCGGAAGAAGACTACAAGAGCGGACAGGGCGCCTATCTCAGCGGTGACGTGATCGGCGCGCTGGGCGCGTTGCGGCGCGCCGCTGGGCAGGGCTACGCGCCGGCGCAGGCGCTGCTCGGGGAAATTCTCGATCGTGCCGAGTTCAACGAAGAAGCGCTCGCCTGGTACCGCAAGGCGGCCGAGCAGGGCAACGCGTCCGGCGAGTACGGGCTCGGCACCATGTATCTGGCCGGCGAAGGCACGCCACCGGATCGAAGCCAGGCGCTCTTCTGGTTCAAGCGTGCTGCCGAGCGCGACCATCGGGAGGCGATCATCGCGCTGGCGCAGGCGCTGATGAACCCGGTCGCGGGCGAAGCGATCGACGACGAGGCGGCGCAGCGTTGGGTAAGGCGCGCCGCGGCGCTCGACTATCTGCCGGCGGTCGAGTACCTGGCCGGCGCGTACGGCGCAGGCACCCTCGGCCTTGCCGCCGATGAGCGCGAGGCGAAGCTCTGGCGCGCTCGTGCCGTCGAGCTGAAGAAGCGCCAGGCCGGCACGCCGCAAAAGAAGCGCAAGTCGTGATTCGCGACCGGCGCCTTGCCGTGTTGCTGGCGTTGGTCGCGCCGCTCGCCTGCGCGAACGACATCGTGCGCGGCGGGGAGCTTTACCGGCAGCACTGCGCGAGCTGCCATGGAATGCAGGGCATGAGCACCTGGCCGGGCGCGCCCAGCTTCGCGCGGCGCGAGGCCATGCTCCAGCCCGACGGCACGCTCGTCGACCGGATCCGCGCCGGACGCAACGCGATGCCCGCCTACCGCGGCATCCTCACCGATCGCGACATTCTCAGCATCGTCACGTACACGCGAACGCTGATGAGATGAGCGGCTAGCCCGCGGGCTGCGCATCGAGGACGCGCCGCACCGCCTCGGCAAGCGCTTCGCGCCGGTACGGTTTCGAGATGAGCTGGCCAAGCTCGGCGTCCGGAATATTGTCGAGAACGCTGCCGGATGCATATCCTGACGTGTAAAGCACCCGCAGGCGCGGCCAGCGCAAGCGCGCCTGGCGCGCGAGCTCTACGCCGGTCATGCCCGGCAGCACGAGGTCGGTGAAAAGCAGGTCGACGCCGCCGCTTTCGGTCTCGAGCAGGCGCAAGGCGCCGTCCGCATCCGCCGCCTGCAGCACGCGGTAGCCGAGGCGGCGGAGAAACATGACGGCGATGTGACAGACCGCGGCCTCGTCCTCGACCACGAGCACTGTTTCGCGGCCCGTCGTCAGGTCATGCGTCGCGGCGGCTCGCGCGGCCTCGGTTCCGTGTACCGGCAAAGGCAGGTACAGGCGCACGGTGGTGCCGAAGCCGGGCTCGCTGTAGATATGCGCCGAGCCGCCGGACTGGCGCGCGAAGCCGTACACCATGGCAAGGCCGAGCCCGCTGCCCTTACCGACGCCCTTGGTCGTGAAGAAGGGCTCGAACGCGCGCTCGAGCACTTCCTTCGGCATTCCGGCGCCGGAGTCGGTCACCGCGATGCAGGCATAGTTCCCGGGGACGAGATCGGGAGGTGCGCCGGCCGTGTCGTGGTCGAGCGTGAAGGGCTCGGCAGAGAGCTTGAGGCTGCCGCCGTGCGGCATCGCATCGCGGGCATTGATCGCGAGATTGAGCAGCGCCGTCTCGAGCTGCGCGTGGTCGACGAGCGCCGGCGGCAGCGCAGGATCGTGCGTCACCTGCACGAACACGGTTTCGCCGAGCGTGCGCTGCACGAGGTCGCGGAAGTCGCGCAGCAGCTGGCCGAGGTCGACGGGCCGCGGCTGCAGGGGCTGCTTGCGCGCGAAGGCAAGGAGCTTTCGCGTCAGCATCGCGCCCCGATCCACCGCTGCGCTCGCCGCTCGCACCAGTTCGACTGCTTCTCCGGCCCGGGCGACATCCTCCAGGACCTGCAGATTGCCGCTGATTACCATCAACAGGTTATTGAAGTCGTGGGCCACGCCGCCGGTCAGCTGGCCGAGCGCTTCCAGACGCTGGGCATGGGCGAGATGCTCCTCCACCGTCGCCCGCTGCAGCACGGTCGCGAGGACGTTCGCGATCGACTGCAGGTAATTCACATCGTCCTCGCCGAAGTCGCGCGGCTCGCGTGAACGCGCGGCAATGAGACCGATCGCGTGCTCGCCGTCGAAAAGCGGCACCGCAGCCACGGCACGCAGCCCGAGGCGACGAAAGCTTTCCGGGATCTCGAAGCGATCCTCGACTGCGAAATCCCGGCTCAGCACTGCGCCGCGCCGCTGCACGACATAGCCGGCGAGAAAGCGCGCGTCGTTCGGTACTTCGCTGCCTTCGATGCTCGCCCCGGCGAGGCCGCTCGCGGCGACGACCACGAAGCGGCTGCGGTCCGGCACGAGACGCAGGATGGAGACGCTGTCGACTTCCATCGCTTCGCGCACCAGCGTCGGCGCGGCATGCATGAGGCGCTCGAAGTCGACAGAAGCGAGCGCCTCCATGCCGAAGCGCGCCACGAACGCGCTGTAGCGCCCGCGCCGCGCCGCCTGCTTGGTGCGCAGCACCTCCGAGATGTCGCGGATCGCCGCGACGTAGACCTCGCCGCCCTCGGCCGGCACCGGGCTGAGCGCGATCTCCAGCGGGAACTCGCTGCCGTCGCGCCGCCGGCCGGACAGCAGCAGGCCGGCGCCCATCGGGCGCAGGTGCGGCTGGCGCGCGTAGCGGTCGCGGTGCGCGGCATGAGTGAAGCGCACCGGCTCGGGCAC
>DATDCR010000440.1:0-10972 GCA_036524215.1 Burkholderiales bacterium | reverse complement strand
GCTGGAAGCAGATGTAGGAATAGGGCGAGACGAAATCGAAGTACCAGTCAACGGAGGCGGTCATGACGGTCCGGGTCGAGAAGAAGGGGAAGGTGTGGACGGTGGTTCATTCGCGCGCCGAATCGCGCAACGCGATGGATCCCGAGAGCGCGGACGCCTTGGTTTCCGCTTTCCGGCAATTTGATGAAGATAAGGATGCCGCCGTGGCGGTGCTGTGGGGCGAGGGTGGCGCCTTCTGCGCCGGCTGGGACCTGAAGTACGGCGCGAGCCTGGTGCAGGACACGCGCCGGCTGCACGAGATCGACTATCCGCTCGACGACCGCAATCGCATTCCGCGCGGCCCGCTTGGTCCGACGCGGCTCGAGCTCGACAAGCCCGTCATCGCCGCCGTCGCGGGTCCCGCGGTCGCGGGCGGCTTCGAGCTCGCGCTCTGGTGCGACGTACGGGTGATGGAGGAATCCGCCTACTTTGGCGTGTACTGCCGCCGCTGGGGCGTGCCGCTGATCGATGGCGGCACGGTTCGGCTGCCGCGCATCGTGGGAATGGGACGCGCGATGGAGATCATCCTCACCGGGCGCAAGGTGCCCGCGGACGAAGCGCTGCGCATCGGCGCCTGCGAGCATGTGGTGCCCGATGGCCGGTCGCGCGAATTCGCCGAAGCGATGGCGCACGAGATCGCGCGCTTCCCGCAAGCCTGTGTTCGCGCCGACCGGCGCTCCGCCTACATGCAGCAAGGGCTGCCGCTTCGCGAGGCGATGCGCAAGGAGTGGTACAACGGCTTTCCCGCCTTCGAAATCGATGGCGCCGCGGGCGCCGCGCGCTTTGCCTCAGGCAAGGGGCGGCACGGCGATTTTCGGGACATCTGAGCGCCGCGAAGGGAGCTCGGCCATGATTGCCTCCCTTTCCTGATCGGTGAAGTAGCCCCAGCGCGCGATCTCGTCCAGCGTGCGCGCGCAGCCGAGGCACAGGCCGCGCACGGGATCCATCTGGCACACCTTCACGCAGGGCGACTTCATTTCTTGCTCTTCGACGCGAGCGCCTTGCCGGCTTTCGAGCCGTATTCGCGGTTGAGGACGCCACAGATCCACTGCCCGATGTCGACCAGCTTTTCGAGATCGACCCCCGTGCGGATGCCGAGCCCGTTCAGCATGTACACCACGTCTTCGGTGGCCACGTTGCCGGACGCGCCGGCCGCGTAGGGGCAGCCGCCGAGGCCGGCGATCGACGCGTCGAAGGTCGAGACGCCGAGCTCGAGCGAGGCGTAGATGTTGGCAAGCGCCTGGCCGTAGGTGTCGTGGTAATGACCGGCCAGCTTCGCGACCGGCATGCGTGCGGCACACGCCTCGATCATCGCTTTCGTCTCGCCGGGCGTTCCGGTGCCGATCGTGTCGCCGAGCGACACCTCGTAGCAGCCCATCTCGTGCAAGGCGGCGGCAACCTCCGCCACCCTGGCTGGAGCCACCTCACCCTCGTACGGACAGCCGAGCACGCACGACACGTAGCCGCGCACCTTGACCCCTGTCTGCAATGCGGCTTCGGCGACCGGCCGAAAACGATCGAGGGACTCGGCGATCGAGCAGTTGATGTTCTTGCGCGAGAAGGCTTCGGACGCGGCACCGAAGATCGCGACCTCGGTTGCGCCGGCAGCGCGGGCCGCCTCGAAGCCTTTGAGGTTGGGCGCGAGAACCGGATAGTCGACGCCGGGCCTGCGGCGGATGCGCTCCAGCACCTCGGTGTGATCGGCCATCTGCGGCACCCATTTCGGTGACACGAAAGCCGTCGCCTCCACCGCCGGCAGGCCGGCGTCCGCCAGGCGCTCGATCAGCTCGATCTTGACGCGCGTCGGCACCTCGCCGCGCTCATTCTGCAGGCCGTCGCGAGGACCGACTTCCACGATACGAACGTTCTGGCTCATTCGATGCGGATCAGCGCCGCTCCTTCGAGCACCTGATCCCCTTCCACGTAATGCAGCTCCATCACCGTTCCATCCATCGGCGCCGTAATAGTGTGCTCCATCTTCATCGCCTCGAGAATGAGGAGCGGCTCGCCTTTCGCGACGCGCGCGCCGGGCTGCACCATCAGCTTGATGACGCGCCCCGGCATCGGCGCCGCAAGCGAGCCAGCCGTGTCGGCATCGACGCTCGGCAGCTCGTCCTTGAGCTCGAGCGTCCAGCAGCCGCCGTCGTGGAAAACGTGCCAGCGCGGACCGTCGGCAATGGCTTGCGCCTTGACGACCGGCACGTCGTAGGCGCGACCGTCGATCTCGAGCGTGCGAGCGCCATTGAAGACCACCCGCACCAGATGCTCTCGCGCGCCGGAAAGAAAGATGAAATCGTGGTGCGACGCCTCGTTCATGCGCCAGCCATCCACGCGGTGCCAGGGCGAGTGCGGATCACCCGAGCGATGCGCAAGCTCGCGCGCTGCGGTTTCTTCGGCGGCGAGCTCCGCCCACGCCGCCGAGGCGAGAACCTCGGCGGGAACGCCGGCGCGTGGCGGGACGAGTTGCTCGCGGTGGCGTTCGATGAGCCCGGTATCCACTTCGCCGGCGCTGAACGCGCCGTTCTCGCAAATGCGGCGCAGAAATTCGACGTTGGTCGCCACGCCGGCGATCCGCGTGTCGCGCAGCGCGGCCTTCATGCGGGCGAGCGCGTCGGCGCGGGTTTCGCCATGGACGATGATCTTCGCGATCATCGGGTCGTACCAGCTCGAGATTTCCGCGCCCGCTTCCACGCCGGTCTCGACGCGCGCGTTGTCTGGAAAGGCGACGTGCACGAGACGCCCGGTCGACGGCAGGAAGTCGCGTGCCGGATCCTCGGCATAGACGCGCGCTTCGATGGCATGGCCGCGGACGGCGAGCGTCTCCTGATCGAAAGGCAGCGGCTCGCCCGCCGCCACGCGCAATTGCAGCTCGACCAGATCGAGCCCGGTCACCATTTCGGTCACCGGGTGCTCCACCTGCAGGCGCGTGTTCATTTCCATGAAATAGAAGCGGCCCTCGGCATCGACGATGAACTCGACAGTGCCGGCGCCGGTGTAGGCGATCGCCCTGGCCGCCGCGACGGCGGCCGCTCCCATCTCGTTTCGTTTGGTGAAATTCGGTGCAGGCGCCTCCTCGATCACTTTCTGGTGGCGCCGCTGCACCGAGCAATCGCGCTCGAAAAGATGCAGTACCTTGCCCTGCGTGTCGCCGAGCACCTGGATCTCGACGTGGCGCGGCCGCTCCAGGTATCGCTCGACCAGCACGCGCTCGTCGCTGAACGCCGCACGTGCCTCACGGCGCGCCGCCTCGAGCGCCGGCTCGAATTCGCTCGGCTGGTGAACAATGCGCATCCCTTTGCCGCCGCCGCCGGCGGAAGGCTTGATGAGCACCGGGTAGCCGATCCTCTGCGCTTCCTTCTGCAGGAGCGTAGTGTCCTGCTCCTCGCCGTGATAGCCGGGTACCAGCGGCACGCCGGCTTTCTCCATCAACCGCTTGGCGGCGGACTTGTCCCCCATCGCGGCGATCGCCTCGGCACTCGGGCCGACAAAGACGATGCCGCTACGGCGGCAGGCGGCGGCGAAGTGCTCGTTTTCCGAGAGAAAGCCGTAGCCGGGATGGATTGCCTCGGCGCCGCTTGCCCGGGCCGCGGCCAGAATCGCCTGGCCATCGAGATAGCTGTCGATCGCCGGCGGCGGCCCGACGCGGTGCGCTTCGTCGGCGAGGCGCACATGCCGCGCCTCGCGGTCGGCGTCGGAGTACACCGCCACGGTGCGAATGCCGAGGCGCCTCGCCGTTCGCATCACGCGACAGGCGATCTCGCCGCGGTTGGCGATCAGAAGCTTGCCGAACACTTCAGGATTTCCAGGACGGCTTGCGCTTTTCCAGGAACGAGGCGATTCCCTCGCGACCCTCGGCGGAGGCGCGGATCTCGGCGATGCGGCGCGCGGTGTCGGCCTTAAGCCCGTCATCCACCGGCCGCCCGGCCACATCGCGGATGAGATCCTTTATGCGCGCGTGTGCAGCGCTGCCGCCGGACAGCAGATGCTGCGCCAGCGCGTCGATGAAGCCATCCAGCTCGGCCGCCGGCACGAGCGCCGACAGCATGCCGATGCGCAACGCCTCGTCCGCGCCGAACACTTCGGCGGTGAGGAAATAGCGGCTTGCCGCCCGCGCGCCGATGGCGCGCATTACATAGGGACTGATGGTGGCGGGCGATAAGCCCAGCTTGGCTTCGGAGAAGCAGAACTTCGCGTCGGGCGTGCCCACGGCGATGTCGCAGGCGGCGACGAGGCCGGTGCCGCCGGCAAAGGCCGCGCCGTGCACGCGAGCGATAGTCGGCTTGTCCATGGTGGCGAGTGCGGCAAGCATCTCGGCAAGCGCGCGCGCGTCGCGCACGTTCTCCTCGTAGCTGTAGCCCGCCATGCGCTTCATCCAGTTGAGGTCCGCGCCGGCGCAGAACGCCGGGCCGTTGCCGCCGAGCACCACCACCCTGGTCGACGCATCCTTGTCGAGATCGCCGAAGATCCGCGTCAGCTCGCCGATCAGGTTGTCGTCGAAGGCGTTGCGGATATCGGGCCGGTTGAGCGTGACGCGCGCCACGCCATCTTTGCGCTCGACGAGGACGCTCATACGAGGGTTGGCTCCACGATGATCTCGCTCTTGACGGAATTGGCGATGAAGCACTTCTCGTGCGCCTTCTCGTGCAGCGCGCGATGCTGCTCTTCGCTCGGTGCCTGGCCGGAGAAGCTGACCTTCGGACGCAGCGTCACCTTGGAGATCCAGTTGCCGTCGAGATGGCCGACCGCCTCATCGACGTAATGCTCGACCACCAGCTTGCGATTGCACGCGAGATGGAGGAACCAGAGCATGTGGCACGACGAGACCGAGGCCACGAAGGCCTGCTCCGGATCCACCGCCGCCGCGCTCGGCGCGGTCGGCGGAATATTGGCCGGCGCGGCGCGGCCCGGGACCACCACGCCGCCGTCGAAGCGCCATTCGTGCTGGCGGCTATAGGTCTCGTACTTGAACTCGCCCTTGCGGGCCCATTCGATGGTGGCGCGATGTTCTGCCATGGTCACATCCTGCTTTTGGGAACTACATCCGAAAAACGCCGAAGTTGGTTCTTGCGATGGGCGCATTGAGCGCCGCCGAGATCGCCAGGCCGAGAAGCCGCCGGCTATCCGCGGGATCGACCACGCCATCGTCCCACAGCCGCGCGCTCGCGTAATACGGGTGGCCCTGGCGCTCGTATTGGTCGCGGATCGGCTGCTTGAAGGCTTCCTCTTCCTCAGGCGAGCGGAAGTCTCCGCGGACCGTGGCCAAGACAGAGGCCGCCTGCTCGCCGCCCATGATCGAAATGCGCGCGTTGGGCCACATCCAGAGCATGCGCGGGCCGTAGGCCCGGCCGCACATGCCGTAATTGCCGGCGCCAAAGGAGCCGCCGATGATGAAGGTGAACTTCGGCACCGCCGCCGTGGCCACGGCGGTCACCATCTTCGCCCCGTCCTTGGCGATGCCGCCGGCCTCGTACTTCTTGCCGACCATGTAGCCCGAGATGTTCTGCAGGAAGACGAGCGGGATATTGCGCTGGCAGGCGAGCTCGATGAAGTGCGCCGCCTTGAGCGAAGACTCGGAAAAGAGGATGCCGTTGTTGGCGAGGATCGCCACCGGATAGCCATGCACATGCGCGAACCCGGTGACGAGCGTGGTGCCGTAGTTCTGCTTGAACTCGTCGAGCGTCGAGCCATCGACGATGCGCGCGATCACTTCGCGCACGTCGTACGGCTTGCGCACATCGGCTGGAAGGATGCCGTAGATTTCCTCGGCTGGATAAAGCGGCTCGAGCGGTTCGCGCACGTCGATCTCGACGCGCTTGCGGTAATTGAGGTTCGAAACGATGCGGCGCACGAGCGCAAGCGCGTGCGCGTCATCCACGGCGTAATGATCGGCAACGCCGGAGATGCGCGTATGCACCTCCGCGCCGCCCAGCTCCTCGGGCGTGACGACTTCTCCGGTCGCCGCCTTCACGAGCGGCGGTCCGCCGAGAAAGATCGTGCCTTCCCCCTTCACGATGATCGACTCGTCGGACATGGCGGGCACGTAGGCCCCGCCCGCGGTGCACGAGCCCATCACGCAGGCGATCTGCGCAATGCCGGCCGCCGACAGATTGGCGATGTTGTAGAAGATGCGGCCGAAGTGCTCGCGGTCCGGGAAGACGGCATCCTGCTCGGGCAGGTAGCCGCCGCCGGAGTCGACGAGATAGATGCAGGGCAGCCGGTTCTGCGCCGCGATCTCCTGCGCGCGCAGGTGCTTCTTCACGGTCATCGGGTAGTAGGTGCCGCCCTTGATGGTGGCGTCGTTGGCGACGATGACGCATTCGCGGCCCGATACGCGGCCGATGCCGCAGACGATCGAAGCGGAATGCACGTCGCCGCTGTACATGCCCCAGGCCGCGAGCTGGCCGATCTCGAGGAACGGCGATCCGGGATCGAGCAGGCGGCGCACGCGCTCTCGCGGCAGCATCTTGCCCCGGGCAAGGTGCTTTTCGCGCGCCGCCGCATCGCCGCCGCGCGAGACGATCGCTACCTTTTCCTTCAGGTCCCCGACCAGCGCCCGCATGCGCTCGGCATTGGCGCGGAACTGCGCCGAGCGCGGGTTGAGCTGGCTCTTCAGCACGCTCATCCGTCGCTCATTGATCGATAAGCGTGCGGCCAATGACCATGCGCTGGATGTCGTTTGCCCCTTCGTAGATCTTGGTGACCCGCACGTCGCGCCACAGGCGCTCGACGGGGAAATCGGTGACGTAGCCGTAGCCGCCGTGGATCTGGATCGCATCCGAGCACACCTTCTCGGCCATCTCGGAGGCGAACAGCTTCGCCATCGAGGCTTCACGGATGCAAGGCTTGCCTTCGTCGCGCAGCCGTGCCGCATGCAGGTACAGCTGCCGTGCGGCTTCCACGCTGGTCGCCATATCGGCGAGGCGGAAGTTGATCGCCTGGTGCTCGACGAGCGCCTTGCCCATGCTCTTGCGTTCGCGTGCATAGGCGAGCGCCGCCTCGAGCGCCGTGCGGGCCACGCCGGTGGCCTGCGCGGCGACGTTGATGCGACCGGACTCCAGGTTGGCGAGCGCGATGCGGTAGCCGACGCCTTCCTGCGCGAGCAGATGGTCGGCCGGCACCCTGCAGTTCTCGAACACCAGCTGCGCGGTGTCGGACGCACGCTGGCCAAGCTTGTCCTCGATGCGCGCTACGGTGTAGCCGCGGGTGTCGGTGGGCACCACGAAGGCGCTGATGCCGCGCTTGCCGGCGCCCTTGTCGGTGACCGCGAAGACGATGGTGAAGTCCGCATTCTTGCCCGAGGTGATGAACTGCTTCACCCCGTTGATGACGTAGTCGTTGCCTTTCTTCTCCGCCCGCGTCGTGATGGCGCTCGCGTCGGAGCCGACTTGCGGCTCGGTCAATGCAAACGCGCCGAGCCTTTCGCCGCTTGCGAGCGGGCGCAGGAAGCGCTGCTTCTGGGCGTCATTGCCGTAGCCGTTGAGGATGCCGGCGGCCAGGTTATTGACGGCCACGATGGTTGCCGTGGCGCAATCGCCCGCGGCAATTTCCTCGAGCGCGATGGCCATCGCCGTGTAGTCGAGACCCGCACCGCCCCACTGGTCGGGGATGGCGATGCCGTACAAGCCCATCGCCGCCAGGCCCTTCAGCGCTTCGCGCGGGAACTCCTTGTCGCGATCCCAACGGGCGGCGTTGGGCGCAAGCTGCTCCCTGGCAAAGCGACGCACCGCTTCCCTGATCTCACTGTGGGCGGACATAAGTGAGCGTGTGATGGGTGAAGAGGCCGCCTTTCTTGCCGTGGCATTCCGCCACACCGTAGATGCGGCGCCGGCCGAACTTCAGGATCCTGGCCGTGCAGTACACATGCTCGCTCCTGGCCGGCGCGAGAAAGCTCGTATTGAGGTCGGAAGTCAGCGCGTCCCCGTGGATCCCGAGCTTCGCCTTGATGGCGAGCCACATGGCGCAATCGGCCGCTGCCATCAGCGCCGGCCCGTTGATGATGCCGCCGGGGCGCTCGAGCTCCGGGCGGTGAGGCAGCTCGAGCGTGCATTCGCCCTCGCTCACCTTCACCACCCGAAAGCCCCACGGTGCCAGGAACGGCGAGCGGTCGAGGAGCGCCTGCAGCTGCTTCTTCATCAAGCCAGCTCGATCGCCATCGCCGTCGCTTCGCCACCGCCGATGCACAGGCTCGCCACGCCGCGCTTCAGGCCGTACTTGCGCAGCGCTCCGATCAGCGAGACGACAATGCGCGCGCCCGATGCGCCGATCGGATGGCCGAGCGCACACGCGCCGCCGTGAACGTTGACCTTGTCGTGCGGCAGGCCGTGCTCCTTCATGGCCGCCATGGTGACGACGGCGAAGGCCTCGTTGATCTCGAAGAGCTCGACGTTCTTCGCGTTCCACCCCGTGCGCTCGAACAGCTTGGCAATGGCGCCGACCGGCGCGGTGGTGAACCATGCCGGCTCCTGCGAGTGGGTGGCTTGCCCCATGATGATCGCCAGCGGCGCGAGGCCGCGCTTCTCGGCGAGCGAGCGACGCATCAGCACCAGCGCCGCGGCGCCGTCGGAAATCGAGCTCGAGTTCGCCGCGGTCACCGTGCCGTCTTTGCGGAACGCCGGCTTGAGCGTCGGGATCTTCTCGAGATTCGCCTTGAACGGCTGCTCGTCCTGCTCGACGAAGCGCTGCTCCTTGCCCGCCTTGATGGCGATGGGCGTGGTTTCCCACGCGAACCAGCCCTCGCGATTGGCTTTTTGCGCCCGCTGCAGCGACGCGATCGCGAACTGGTCCTGGGCTTCGCGCGTGAAGCCGTATTTCTGCGCGCATTCTTCGGCGAAGGTGCCCATCAGGCGGCCTTTGTCGTAGGCGTCTTCGAGCCCGTCGTAGAACATGTGGTCGAGCACCTGGCCGTGGCCCATGCGCAAGCCGGCGCGGGCTTTGGGCAGCAGGTAGGGCGCGTTGGTCATCGACTCCATGCCGCCGGCGACCATCACGTCCATGCTGCCGGTGGCCAGGATGTCGTGCGCCAGCATGGCCGCCTTCATGCCGGAGCCGCACATCTTGTTGATCGTCGTGCAGCCCGCGGCGAGCGGCAGGCCCGCGCCGAGCGAGGCCTGGCGCGCCGGTGCCTGGCCCTGGCCCGCGGGCAGCACGCAGCCCATGATGACTTCCTGCACGTCCTGCGCCGAGAGCTTGGCGCGCTCGACCGCGGCGCGGATGGCCGCGGCACCGAGCTCGTGCGCGGCGAAGCCCTTGAGCTCGCCTTGGAAGGCGCCCATCGGGGTCCTGGCAGCAGAGACGATGACGACCGGATCGGATTGCATGATTACTCCTTGATGAGGGCGGCGCCAGCCTTCAGCGCCGCGAGAGTTTCCTCCTCTAATGCTCGAATCAGCTCGGCCGCCGGCATCTGGCGCGCGAGCGGTACAGCCTGCCCTGCCCACATGGCGACGAAGTCCGGCTTGCCCGCCTTGCCCGAAGCCGCGCGCAGCTTGCCGGTCAGGCCTCCCTGCGCCGGGAACGGCAGCTGCGGCGCGTTCGCCATTTCCTTCATGAAGCGGTTGGCGAGTCCGCGGGCGGGCTTGCCGGAGAACTTCTCGGTGATGCGAGTATCGTCCTCGCGCGCTGCGAGCAGCGCACGCTTGTACACGGGCGCGGCACCGCTTTCGTCGCAGGGGATGAAGGCGGTGCCAAGCTGCGCCGCCTGTGCGCCAAGCGCCAAGGAGGCAGCGATGCCTGCGCCGTCCATGATGCCGCCGGAGGCGATCACCGGAATGCGCACCGCGCGAACGATGAGCCGGGTGAGCGCGAGCGTGCCGGTCAGCGATTCATAGGGATCACGCAGATAGCTGCCACGGTGGCCGCCGGCTTCCCCGCCTTGCGCGATGACGAAGTCGTAGCCGAGCGACTCCAGGTTCCTGGCTTCGGCCACGCAGTTCGCGCTCCCGCCGACCAGGATGCCGAGCCGCTGGAAGCGTTCGGCGGGGATCGAACCCAAATGCACGGTGAACACGCGCGGTCGGATTTCTTCGACGGCCGCGAGCTGCGCCTGCAGATCGGGCGCATAGGGCGCTTTCACGGGCTCCGGGGCCGGCAGTGCGAGCTCGCGGTAATACGCGCTCAACGCCTCGAGCGCCGCGCTCTGCCCGGCTTCGGCGACCGGCGCCGGCTGCGCGCAAACGAACAGATTGATGCCGAAGGGCCGGTCGGTCTTCGAGCGGACGAAAGCCGATTGGCGCTTCATCTCCTCCGGCGTCGTGTAGGCGAAGCCGAACGAGCCCAGGGCGCCGGCTGCCGAGCAGGCGGCAACGAGCTCGGGCGTGGTCGGGCCGCCGGCCATCGGCGCCTGGATCAGCGGCAGGCGAAGACCGAGCTTCTCGCCAAGCGGTGTGGTGATCTTCAATTCGTCTCGCTGAACAGTTCGCGGCCGATCAGCCAGCGCCGGATTTCCGACGTGCCGGCGCCGATCTCGTAGAGCTTCGCATCGCGCCACAGCCTGCCGGTCGGCGTCTCGTTGATGTAGCCCATGCCGCCAAGCGATTGGATCGCTTCGCCCGCCATCCAGGTCGCCTTCTCGGCGGCGTAGAGGATCGCGCCCGCGGCATCCTTGCGCGTCGTCTCGCCTCGATCGAGCGCCTGGCCCACCGCGTAGACGTAGGCGCGGCAGGCGGAGAAGGTGGTGTACAGGTCGGCCAGCTTGCCCTGCATCAGCTGGAACTCGCCGATCGGCTGGCCGAATTGCTTGCGCTCGTGCACATAAGGAAGCACGACGTCCAGACAGGCGGCCATGATGCCGAGCGGTCCGCCGGCGAGCACGGCGCGCTCGTAGTCGAGCCCGGACATGAGGACCCTGACGCCATCGCCTTCCTTGCCGAGGATGCTGTCGGCGGGAATCTCGCAGTCGCGGAACACGAGCTCGCAGGTGTTGGAGCCGCGCATG
>DATDCR010000439.1:0-1709 GCA_036524215.1 Burkholderiales bacterium | reverse complement strand
GTCCTGATCGGCGCCATGTTCATCTTCGATGTAGACGCGGTGCTCGCCGCGCTCTACGCCTGCGCCGTGAACCTGCTGATCCCGCTCGCGCGCCGCTCGACCTGGCACCAGCTGCGCCCGCAGGCGCTGATCCAGCTCTGCGTCGAGGTGGCCGAAGGCATGGTGCAGATCACCATCGTCTGCGCGGCGGCCGGCTTTGTCGTTGGCCTGGTGGCCTATACCGGCGTCGGCGTCGCCCTGGCGCAGGTGCTCGTCAACGCGGCCGCCGGCAATCTCTTGCTCCTCGCCTTGTATACCGCGGCCGTGAGCCTGGTGCTCGGCATGGGGATGCCGGCGACGGCCTGCTACATCCTCGTCGCGGTCCTGATGGCGCCGGCCCTCGTGGCCGCGGGCGTGCAGCCGCTGCTCGCGCACCTCTTCGTCTTCTACTTCGGCAACTTCTCCTTCCTCACGCCGCCGGTCGCGCTCGCCGCCTATGCCGCCGCTTCGATCGCCAAGGCGCCTTTCGTCGCCACCTGCTGGCAGGCGATCAAGCTCGGCCTGTGCGGCTACATCGTGCCTTTCATCTTCCTCTACAAGCCGGGCATGGCGCTGATGGGCGACACGGAGGAGATCGTCGGCGCAGTCTTCGATGCGGCCGTGGCGGTGGTGTTGCTCGCTGCCGCCGTGGAGGGCCAATGGCGCCGGCCGCTCGGCTGGGCCTCGCGCGTGCTGCTCGGCATCGCCTCGCTGCTGATGTTCTTCCCCGGCTGGGACACGCGCATTGCCGGGCTCGCGATCGCGGTGCCGCTCGTCTTTTTCCTCACACGCAGGCAATTGCAGTAGGCTGCAACTTTTTCTCGGGAGGGAACATGGCTCAGGTGAAGCGCAGGGATGTGCTCAAGGCGGCGGCGGTGCTCGGCGCGGCAGGCCTCGGCTTTCCGGGCCTCTTGCGCGCGCAGCAGAAGGAGATCGTGATGCTCGGCCTGTGGGACCAGACCGGCGCCTTTGCCGACGTCGGCCCGCTCAACGACCGCGGCATGCGCATGGCGCTCGAGGAGCGCGGCATGAAGGTGCTCGGCAAGCCGATCAAGTACATCACGCGCGACGGCGCCACGCAGGCCGGCACCTCGACGCGCCGCGCCGAAGAGGCGATCGACGGCGAAGGCGCGCGCTTCATGATCGGCCCGTGGTCTTCCGGCGTCGCGCTCGCCGTGTCGGAAGTCGCCAAGCGCAAGAAAGTGCTGCACCTCTTCAGCGGCGGCACCGAGGACATCTCCGGCGCCCGCTGCCACCGCTATTCGTTCCAGTGGGCGGCGAGCCCGTACACGGCGGCGAAGACCGTCGTCGACAACTTCATGAAGGCGAACCCGAAGGCGAAGCGCTGGCACCTGCTCGTCGCCGACTACGCCTTCGGCTGGTCGGTCGAGAAATACATCAAGGAAGTCGGCAAGGACCACGGCCTCGAGTTCGTCGGCGCCGACCGCCATCCGCTCGGCGAGCGCGAGTTCTCGAACTACGTGCAGAAGGCCGCCGCCAACCGCCCCGACGCGGTGGCGATGATCAACTTCGGCGGCGACGCGGTCGCCGGGGCGCGCGAGATCTTCAACTTCGGCCTGACGCCGAAAGTGCCGCTCATCATGTGCTGGTCCTCGGGCGTGGAGGAGCTGATCCAGCTCGCCCCCGAGATCCGCGACAACCTGTGGGTCGGGACCAACTTCTATTACACG
>DATDCR010000438.1:0-2967 GCA_036524215.1 Burkholderiales bacterium | reverse complement strand
TTGCGATCGAAGCGGATGAGCGAGCCGTCGGCGCGGCGCACACCCTTCGCCGTGCGCACCACCACTGCGTCGTAGACCTCGCCCTTCTTGACCCGCCCGCGGGGGGCGCAGTCCTTCACGCTAACCTTGATGATGTCGCCGATCGAGGCATAGCGGCGTTTCGAGCCGCCGAGCACCTTGATGCACATGACCGAGCGCGCACCGGTGTTATCGGCGACGTCCAGCACCGACTGCATCTGAATCATTTAAGTCTCCAAATCCAACTTGCATTGCCAAGCAATGCAGTTTTGGACCCCGTCCGGGGCAGGAAGGCCGCGATTGTACTCCTAAACGGCCTTCGATTTCTCCACTAAACGCGTGACGCGCCACGATTTCGTGCGCGACATCGGCCGGCACTCCGCGATCTCGACCAGGTCGCCCTCGCCGAATTCGCCGCTCTCCACGTGCGCGTGGTACTTCTTCGAGCGGGTGATCGTCTTGCCCATCATGGCGTCGCGCACGCGGCGCTCCACCCGCACGACGACCGTCTTCTGCATCTTGTTGCTCGTCACCCGGCCCACCAGCTTGCGCTGGTTCTTGGCGGGCGTAGCTGCTTGTGGCGCCTGCTCTTGCGAGGTAGGGCTCATTTGGCTGCCTTCTCCTTCATCACGGTGCGCACGCGCGCGATGTCGCGCCGCACCTTCTTCAGCTGGCTCGTGTTCGAGAGCTGCTGGGTGGCGAGCTGCATGCGCAGGCCGAATTGGGCGCGCAGCAGCGACTCGAGCTCCTTCTGCAGCTCTTCGGGTTGCTTGCCGCGCAGTTCGCTGGGTTTCATGCTCGTTTCTCCTCTCACGCGCCCAACATGCGCTGCACGAAGATGGTGCGGAACGGCAGCTTGGCGGCCGCGAGCGCGAACGCTTCCTTCGCCAGCGGCTCCTGCACCCCGTCCATCTCGAACAGGATCTTGCCCGGCTGGATCTCGCTCACGAAGTACTCGGGATTGCCCTTGCCGTTGCCCATGCGCACTTCAGCCGGCTTCTGCGACACCGGCTTGTCGGGGAAAACGCGGATCCAGATGCGTCCGCCGCGCTTGATGTGCCGGGACAGCGCACGGCGCGCCGCCTCGAGCTGGCGCGCGGTAAGCCGGCCGCGCGTGGTGGCCTTCAGGCCGAACTCGCCGAACGAGACGCGGGTGCCGCGTGTCGCGACGCCCTTGTTGCGTCCCTTCTGCTGCTTCCGGTACTTGGTGCGTGAAGGTTGCAGCATGACTATTCCTTCTTCTCTTCGGGCTTGTCCGGCGCGGCTTCAGCGGAGGCGTTGTCCTCTTTGACCACCTTCTTCGGCTTCCTGACCGTAGTCTTCGGTGCCGGGGCGCCTTCCTTCTTGGGGCCGGCGGCGGAGCGCGGCTTGGCCGGGGCGCCGCGATCACCTCTCTTGGCGCCGGCGCGCGGTGCCGGCTTCTTGGCGCGCTTCGGCTCGGCCGGGGCTTCCGGCTGGGCGGCCGGCGTCGAGCCCGGCAATGCGGCGGGGGCCTCGCCCTTGGGCAGCACTTCGCCCTTGTAGACCCATACCTTGATGCCGATCACGCCGTAGCTGGTCTTGGCTTCGCCGAGGCCGTAGTCGATGTCCGCGCGCAGCGTATGCAGCGGTACGCGGCCTTCGCGGTACCACTCGGTGCGGGCGATTTCGATGCCGTTCAGGCGCCCGGCGCTCATGATCTTGATGCCTTGCGCGCCCAGGCGCATCGCGTTCTGCATGGCGCGCTTCATGGCGCGGCGGAACATGATCCGCTTTTCGAGCTGCTGGGCGATCGAATCGGCGATCAGCTGCGCGTCGATCTCGGGCTTCCTGATCTCCTCGATGTTCACGTGCACCTGCTGCACGCCCATGATGCGGCGCAGCTCGGCCTTCAGCGCCTCGATCTCCTCGCCCTTCTTGCCGATCACCACGCCCGGGCGCGCCGAAAAGATGGTGATGCGCGCATCCTTGGCCGGACGCTCGATCAGCACGCGGCCGACGGAGGCGTGCGCCAGCTTCCTCTTCAGGAACTCGCGCACCTTGATGTCCTCGGCCAGCATCGGCGCGAAGTTCTTGCTGTTCGCGTACCAGCGCGAGCTCCAGTTCTTGTTCACCGCCAGGCGGAAGCCCACCGGGTTGATTTTCTGACCCATTAGTCACCCACCGTGATGTAAATGTGGCACGTGTGCTTGAGCACGCGGTTGCCGCGCCCCTTGGCGCGCGCCTGGAAACGCTTGAGGAACATGCCGCGCTCGACGTAGATCTGCTTCACCTTGAGCGCATCGATATCGGCACCATCGTTGTGCTCGGCATTCGCGATCGCGGATTCGAGCAGCTTGCGCACGATGCCGGCGCCTTTCTTCGGCGTAAAGGAGAGGATGTTGATCGCCTGGTCGACCGGCTTGCCGCGAATCAGGTCGGCGACGAGGCGACCCTTCTGGGCCGACATGCGCGCGCCGCGCAGGGTGGCTTTGGTTTCCATCATTTCTTCCCTGCCGGCGCCGCGGCTGCCGGGGCCGCGGCCGGCGCTGCTGCCGGTGCGGCTGCGCCCGGTGCGCCGCCGCGCCGATCACCGCCGACGGCCTCTTCCGTACGCTTGCCGACGGCAGAGTGGCTCTTGAAGATGCGCGTCAGCGCGAACTCGCCGAGCTTGTGCCCGACCATGTTCTCCGTGATGTACACCGGCACGTGCTGCTTGCCGTTGTGCACGGCGATCGTCAGGCCGATGAAATCCGGCACGATCGTCGAGCGGCGCGACCAGGTCTTGATCGGGCGCTTGTCGCTCGAGCCGCGCGCGTTGTCGACCTTCTTCATCAGGTGGTGGTCCACGAAGGGACCCTTTTTGACTGAGCGTGCCATGGCGTTTCCTTATTTCACTCGCCGGTCGCGGACGATCATGACCTGCGTCCGCTTGTTCTTGCGGGTCTTGAATCCCTTCGTCTGCACGCCCCACGGCGACACCGGGGGCTG
>DATDCR010000437.1:0-12658 GCA_036524215.1 Burkholderiales bacterium | reverse complement strand
GCCGAACGTCTTCCTGCAGGCCTGGGCGCGCGGCGTGCCGACGGTCGCCACGGTCGATGTCGGCGCGCCGGTCAACACCGTGTTCGCCGACGCGGAGGAGGGCGCGCGCAAGATCGAAGCCCTGTTATCCGATGCGCCACTCTGGCAGCAGGTGTCGACCGACAGCCTCGCCTACTTCCAGCGGAACCATTCCAGCACCGAAGTCCTGGCACGTTACTCGCGCATCCTCGAGGAATTGGTTTCCTGAACTGATTCCCCCCGGCAAGCAAGAATGAACGCAGCGGCAAAAGCGATCGCCGCCCAGGGGCTGGCGCGGCGGGCCTTCTCGTTGGGTGCGGTCAAGGCGTTCGACCAGGCGCTGCAGTTCCTGCTGCCGGTCGTGCTGGTGCGCTGCCTGGATGCGCACACCTTCGGCGAGTACCGCCTGCTGTGGCTCGCGGTGGCCACCATCATGGCGCTCGCGCCCTTCAGCATGCCGGGCGCGCTGTATTTCTTCCTGCCGCGCTCCGATGCGCCGACCAAGCGCCTGTACGTGCACCAGACGCTCGCCTGGCTCGCCTTCACGGGGCTCATTGCCGCCTTCATCCTCAGCCCGTTGAACCCGTGGCTGCCGCCGGCGCTCGCCCCGCTCATGCAGTACGGCGCGCTGGTGCCGGCCTTCGTCGCACTGTGGGTGGTGTCATCGCTGCTCGACTTTCTGCCGACCATCGAGGAGCGGATCCCGCTGCAGGCCTACGCGACGATCTCGGTCACTTTCGCGCGTGCGGCGCTCGTCGCGGGCGGGGCCTGGCTCACCGCCGACATGGCGATCATCGTGTGGCTGCTCCTCGCCACCGTGCTCCTCAAGCTCGCGCTTCTGCTGGGCTATATCGGGCGCTTCCACGGCTGGGCGCGTCCCTGGTTCAAGCCGGCAGTGTTCGGCGCGCAGATGCGCTACACGGCGCCCTTCGGCGTCTCGAGCGCCTGCTACGTGCTGCGCTCGCAGGCCGACCAGTGGGTGGCGGCGTCGCTCTTCACGCTGCACAGCTTCGCCGCCTTCTCGATCGCCGCGATCCTCGGCCAGGTGGTCAACATCTTCCGCACCTCGGTGGTCGAGGCCTTCATGCCGAGCATGAGCCGCCTGGAAGCCGCCGGCGACCTGAAGAGCATGATGGAGATGAACGCGCGCGCCAACGCGCTGGTCGGCCTGCTGCTGCTGCCGATGCTCGGCTTCGTCTTCGCCTTCGGCGAGGAGATCGTGAGCCTGATCTACACCAGCGCCTACGTCGACGCGGCGCGCGTCATGCGCATCTACGTCCTCGGCATGACGGCGCTCGTCATCGAGCTCTCCAGCGTGCTGCAGCTCACGCGACAGGGGATGTTCTCCCTCGTCATGAACGTCATCATCCTGGCGATCTCGATGCCGCTCAGCCTGCTCGGCGGCGCGACGCTCGGGCTTGCCGGCGCGGCAGCCGGCAGCGTGACGGCGCTCTACCTCGACCGCGTCATCGTGCTGCGCCGCATCGCGCGCATCTCCGGCATCCCGATCCGCCAGCAGCAGCACTGGCGCGCGCTCGGGCGCTCTCTCTTCTGGACGGTGTTCGCCACCGCCTGCGCCTGGGTCACGGTGCGCGAATTCCTTGCCGACAGCGCGCTCATCGTGCGCCTGCTCGCCGGCGCGGCGGTGCTCGCGCTCATCTACGCCCCGGCCAACCTGAGGAAAGGGCGGTGAAGCTCGCCTTCATCACCGGCTCGCTCGTGCATGGCGGCGCCGAGCGCCAGGCGATCACGCTCGCCAACCGCCTTTCCGATCGCGGCCATGAGTGCCACGCGGTCTACGTCAAGAACGACCCGAGCCAGCTCTCGCGCCTGCGGCTCGGGCCGCGCTCGACCGTCCGCTGCCTGCACGCGGCCCGCTACCTGGACCTGCGCGCGCTTTCGCATCTGCACTCGCTGCTCGAGCGCCTCGCGCCGGACGCGATCCTCGCGACGAACCAGTACGCGCTGATGTACGCCGCGCTCGCCAACCCCGGCATCCCGCTCGCGGTGAGCCTGCATTCGACTTACGTGCGCTCGGCGAAGGAGCAGCTGCAGATGCTCGCCTACCGGCCGCTCTTCTGGAGCTCGGCCTGCACGGTGTTCGTGTGCGAGCGCCAGCGCAGCCACTGGCTGCGCCGCGGCGTCCTCGGCCGCAAGAACCTCGTCATCTACAACGGCATCGACCTCGACTACTGGCAGCCGCCGGGCGGGACGCAAATGCGCGCCTCGCCCCTGCGTCAGGCGCTCGGCTTCGCCGACGAGGACCTGGTGATCGGCCTCTCCGCCGTGCTGCGGCCGGAAAAGAACGCGGTACAGCTGGTGGAGGCGATTTCCCGGCTGTCGAAAAGCGGCGTGCCGGCCAAGGCGCTGTTCATCGGCGACGGCCCCGAACGGCCAGCGGTGGAAGCGGCCGCACGGCAGCTGGGGGTAGCCAACCGCATCGTGATCTCCGGCTTCCAGGAGGACGTGCGGCCGTTCCTGTCGGCCTGCGACGCGGTGGCGCTGACGAGCTTCACCGAGGCGTTCTCGCTCGCCGCGATCGAGGCCATGGCCCTCGGCCGCCCGGTGGTGCACGCCGACGTCGGCGGCGCGGCCGAGATGATCCACTCGGGCCAAGACGGGTGGTTATTCCCCGTGGGCGACACCGCTACGTTAGTGCAGCGGCTGGCCGCGCTCGCCGACCCGGTGGCGCGCGCGCGCATGGGCGAGAACGCACGCGCGACCGTCGTGCAGCGCTTCTCCGAGCGCGCCATGGTCGAGCGCTACGAGCAGATGCTGGCGGAGCTGGTTTTCAAAAGGACGAAAAGTGAACGCATACGAAACCGCGCAACAGCGCATTAGGGAAGGCGGCCTGACGTGGCTCGTCACCGGGGCCGCCGGCTTCATCGGCTCGCATCTGGCCGAGAAGCTGCTGGCCCTCGGCCAGCAGGTGGTCGGGCTGGACAACTTCGCCACCGGCAAGCGCGAGAACCTGCCCAAGGGCATCCGCTTCATCGAGGGCGATATCCGCTCGCTCGACACCTGCCGGCGCGCCTGCCAGGGCATCGACATCGTGCTGCACCAGGCGGCGCTCGGCAGCGTGCCGCGCTCGATCGACGACCCGGTGGCGAGCACCGAGGCGAACGTGATGGGGTTCCTCAACATGCAGGTCGCGGCGCGCGATGCCGGCGTGCAGCGCTTCGTCTATGCGAGCTCGAGCGCCGTCTATGGGGACCACCCGGCGCTGCCGAAGCTCGAGGAGATCACCGGGCGCGCGGTGTCGCCTTACGGCCTCACCAAGCAGATCGACGAGCTCTACGCCGATGTGTTCGATGTCTGCTACGGCTTCAAGAGCATCGGCCTTCGCTACTTCAATGTCTTCGGCCCGCGCCAGGACCCGAACGGCGCCTATGCCTCGGTGATCCCGGCGTGGATCGGCGCGCTGCTTCGCGGCCAGACGCCCTACATCAACGGCGACGGCTCGGCGGCGCGCGACTTCTGCTACATCGATAACGTCGTGCAGGCGAACCTGCTCGCCGCCACGGTCGAGAACCCGGCCGCGCTCGGCCAGGCCTACAACATCGCGCTCGGCGACCAGACGTCGCTCATCGACCTCTACGAGCTCATCCGTGCCGGGGTTTCGAAGAAGTATCCGGCGCTGAAAGGCGTCAAGGCGGTGCACCGCGAGCCGCGCAAGGGCGACCTGCAGTTCTCGCGCGCCGACGTGGGCAAGGCGGTCCAGCTCCTCGGCTACCAGCCCTCGGTTCGGATCATGGAGGGGCTGCAGAAGACGATCGATTGGTATGCCCACAATATCGTCCCGGTCATTGAGGAGCGGAAGTTCGCCCATGCTTGACGTCCTTGAGAAGAAGGAAAGCATCCAAGAAACCGAGGCGACGCTGCCCACGGTAGCGGTGGTGGGCCTCGGCTATGTCGGCCTGCCGGTCGCCGTCGCCTTCGGCAGAGCGCGCCCGACGATCGGCTACGACCTCTCGCGCAAGCGCATCGAGAACCTGCGCCACCACGTCGACGCGACGGGCGAAGTGGCGACCGCGGATCTGCTCGAGGCGAGGCAGCTGCGCGCGACGTCGTATCCGGCGGAGCTCGAGCAGGCCGATTTCATCATCGTCGCCGTGCCGACGCCGATCAACGCGGCGCGCCAGCCCGATCTGTCGCCGCTCGAATCGGCGAGCGAGACCGTAGGGCGCTACATGAAGCCCGGCGCCGTCGTCGTGTACGAGTCGACGGTGTACCCCGGCGCGACCGAGGAAGTCTGCGTGCCGATCCTCGAGAAGGCCTCCGGCATGCGCTGGAAGCAGGACTTCCACGTCGGCTACTCGCCCGAGCGCATCAATCCGGGCGACAAGCACCACACGTTCACACGCATCCAGAAGGTGGTCTCCGGCGACGACGCCGAGACGCTGGAGAAGGTCGCCGACCTGTACGGCTCGGTGGTCACCGCCGGCATCTATCGCGCCTCCTCGATAAGGGTGGCGGAGGCGGCCAAGGTGATCGAGAACACGCAGCGCGACATCAACATCGCCTTCGTCAACGAGCTCGCCATCATCTTCGAGCGCATGGGGCTCGACACGCTCGAGGTGCTCAAGGCGGCGGGCACGAAGTGGAATTTCCTGCCCTTCCGGCCGGGCCTGGTCGGCGGCCACTGCATCGGCGTCGATCCGTACTACCTGACGCACAAGGCCGAGCTGATGGGCTACCACCCGGAGGTGATCCTCGCCGGCCGGCGCATCAACGACTCGATGGGCCAGCACATCGCGCGCAAGGCGGTGCAGCAGATGATCCACGCCGGCCGCAACATCAAGGGCGCGCGCGTCAACGTGCTCGGCCTCACCTTCAAGGAAGACGTGCCCGACATCCGCAACTCGAAGGTGATCGACATCATCCGCGAGCTGCACGAGTTCGGCGTCGAGACCTTCGTGCACGATCCGCAGGCGAGCGCCGAGGCGGCGCTGCACGAATACGGCGTGCGCCTCGCCGAGTGGGACTCGCTGCCCGCGGCCGACGCGCTGATCCTGGCCGTCCCGCACCAGCGCTACCTGGAGCTCTCGACCGAAGCGATCCTGCGCAAGGTCGTGCGCAATGGCTGCATCATCGACGTGAAGTCCGTGCTTGACGCGGCGGCCCTGCGCCGCGAAGGACTGCGCGTGTGGCGCCTATAGGCGGAAATGCCCTAGCGCTCGCTTCCAGCCCGCAGCCGCGGAAACTGCGCGTCGGCGTCTTCGCCGACAGCCCGCTGCAGCCGCGCTGGGCCGTCGAAGCGCTCGCCAAGCTGGCGGCGTCGGATTTCGCCGAGGTGCGCCTGCTCGAGACCGGCAGCGCCCGCCCGGGCGGCGCCCCCGTCGCCTGGCGCCTCTACGGCGCGCTCGATCGGCGCGTTTTCGGCGCCGAGCCGACCGAGCTGGTCGCGCTCGCCGCTTACCTGAAGCCCGGGCCGGGCAGCAACCTCGACGTCGCCTTCGCCCTCGGCGAGCTCGACGAGGCGCGCCTCGAAGGCCGCGCGCGCTATGGCGTCTGGCGCTTCTGCTTCGGCGCCGACGGCGCGCAGCCGGAGCACCTCGCCGGCCTGCCGGAAGTGGCGAGCGGCGAGCCGCTCGCCGGCTCCGGCATCAAGGTGCGCTTTGCCGCCCACCGGCCGGCGCGCCTCGCCTACCAGTCGTGGTCGCGGACTTATCCCTTCTCGCTCGCGCGCCATCGCGACCAGCTTCTTCGCAAGACCGCCGAATTCGCCTATCGCAGCCTGCGCGAGCTGCATCGCTCGGGCGAGGCCTGGCTCGCGCGCTGCCGCGAGATCCCGCCGTCCACGGCGAGCGCGAGCGCGCCCGGCGTGCTCGACCTGTCGCGGCTCGTCGGCCGGCTCGCCTACCGCGGCCTGCAGCGCGCGCTCAACGTCGAGCAGTGGTTCCTCGCCTACAGGTTCGACGCCCCCTCCGGTGCCGCAAAGGGCATCCCGGCGGATCTCGCCGGCTTCACGCGCCTGATGCCGCCGAAGGACCGCGACTGGGCCGATCCCTTCGCCATCGAGAAGAACGGCCGCTACTTCGTCTTCTTCGAAGAGCTGATCTACGCCGAGGGCAAGGCGCACATCTCGATGATCGAGCTCGAGCCCAACGGCACGACGGCGGGCCGCGTGATCGGCCCGCAGCGCGTGCTCGAGGCGGACTACCACCTGTCCTATCCCTTCATCTTCGAGCACGAAGGGCAGCTCTGGATGCTGCCCGAGAGCGCGCGCAACCGGTCGCTGGAACTGTATCGCTGCATCGACTTCCCGGCCGTGTGGAAGCTCGAGCGCGTGCTGATGGAAGGCGTGCGCCTGGTCGATGCCACGCTGCATCGCGCGGCCGACCGCTGGTGGCTGTTCGCCAACTCGGCGGCCGGCGAAAGCCGCAACTTCGACGACGAGCTGCACCTCTTCCACGCCGACCGGCTGCTCGGCGACTGGAAGCCGCATGCGCGCAATCCGGTGAAGTCGGACGCGCGCTCCTCGCGCCCGGCCGGGCGGCTCTACGAGAAGGACGGCGCGCTCTATCGGCCGGCCCAGGTCTGCGTGCCCCGCTACGGTGCGGGCCTCGCCATCCACCGCGTGACGAAGCTCACGCCCCAGGATTACACGGAGCGCCTGGTCGAGCGGGTCATCCCGTCGCCCGCGAGCGGGCTATTCGGGCTGCACACCATGAACCGTGCGGGCGATCTCACCGTGGTAGACGCATTCATACGACGCCGACGAATCTAACGCCATGCAAACACGACTCTATTCCCACATCGCGATGCTCGGCGCCGCGCCCGAGACCCGCTGCGCCAGCGCCGCCATCGTCGAATACGCGCGCGCCAACGGCCTCTTCGGCCGCTGGCCGATCACCTACATTCCCACGCACGGCGACGGCGACGCGCTCGAAAACGCCATGATCTTCGCCAGGGCGGCGCGCGACTTCGCCGCGCTCCTGGCGAGCGAGCGGCGCGTGGTGGTGCATTCGCATCTCACGGCGGCCAGCCGCGTCGACAGGATCTTCGCCTGGGCCGCGCTCGCCGCGCGCTGCCCGCTGGTCGTGCAGCTGCACGGGCAGGGCTTCGAGCCTTCCATCGGGGGCCTTCTCAACCGCGCGAGCGTGGTCGCCGTATCCTGCGAGGCGACGCGCCTGTGGGTGCGCAGCGTGGCGAAGAACGCCGACGTGATGATCCTGCCGCCGCCGGCGGCGGTGGCGGTGAGCGAGCAGGCGTCCAAGCCGAACCTGGTGCTCTTCCTCGGCCGCCTCGAGGCCCGTAAGGGCATCTATGACCTGCTCGACGCGCTGGCGCGCGTGCGCGCCGCCGTGCCCGACGTGCGCCTGGTCTGCGCCGGCGACGGCGATCGCGTCGGCGTGGCGCGCTATGCCGAGCGCCTCGGCGTAGCCGACGCCGTGAAGTTCACCGGCTGGGTCGGCCCGTCGGGCAAGCGGGCGCTGCTGGAAAGCGCCGCGGTCTTCGCGCTGCCCTCGTACGAGGAAGCGCTGCCCATCAGCCTGATCGAAGCGATGAGCGCCGGCGTGCCGGTGGTCGCCTCGCCGGTCGGCGGCATTCCGGAAGCCGTGGTCGACGGCGTGAACGGCTTCCTCGTGGCCCCGGGCGACAAGGCCGGGCTCGAGCGCGCGCTGCGCCGCGTGCTGATCGACCGCACGCTCGCCGCGCGCGTCGGCGCCGCGGCGCGCGAGACGGCGCGGCTGCGCTACGCGCCCGAGCGCGCGCTGCAGCCGCTCGAGGACCTGTACGATTCCCTCGGCGTCTCGGCGAGCGCCGAGCGTACGCCGGCGCAGCGACCGGCCGAGCTCAAGAAAGCCGCGTGAAACGCCAGGGCGTAGTGGTCCTCGGGCCGAGCCGCGAGGCGCTCAGTGGCGTCACCACGCACCTGAACTGCCTGCTCGGCTCGCGCCTCGCCAGCCGCTTCGACCTGCAACACTTCCAGGTCGGCAGCGAAGGCCGGCGCGAGAACACGCTCGGCAAGCTGGCGCGCCTGCTCGCCAGCCCCTTCGGCCTCGCCGCCGCGGTGCTCAGGAGCGATGCCCGCGTCGTGCACATCAATACGTCGCTCAACGCCAAGGCGTACTGGCGCGACATGGTGTACCTCGTGGTGGCGAAGCTTTGCGGCGCGCGCGTGCTCTACCAGGTGCATGGCGGCCTGCTGCGCGACTTCGTCCTGCCGCATCGGCTCCTGCGCGGGCTGGTGAAGCGCATGCTGCGCTGGCCCGATGCCGTGGTGGTGCTCTCGCGCGAGCAGCGCGACGCCGTGCTCGAGCTCGCGCCGGACCAGACGGTGGAGATCGTGCCGAACGGCATCGACTGCGCCCCCTACCTTCGCTACAACCGGGCGGCGCCCGATCCGCAGTCGCCGCTGCGCCTCATCTACATCGGCCGCCTCGCGGGCGGCAAGGGGCTGCTCGAGACCCTCGAGGGCCTGCGCATCGCCTGCGCGCGCGGCTTCAACGCGCGCCTCGTCCTCGCCGGCAGCGGCCCCGAGGAGCTGCGCCTGCGCCAGTACGTGCGCGAGGCCGGCCTGGCGCGCGAAGTCTCCTTCGTCGGCGCGGCCTTCGGCGAGCACAAGGCGCAGCTCCTCTCGCAGGCCGACGCCTTCGTCCTCGCGAGCTACGGCGAAGGGCTGCCGTATTCGCTGCTCGAGGCGATGGCGGCCGGCGTGGTGCCGGTCGTCACGCCGGTGGGCGCGATTCCCGACGTGATGACCGAGCACGAGCACGGCCTGTTCGTCGCGCCGCGCGACGCCGGCGCGATCGCCGCCGCCATCGCCACGCTCGCCTGCGATCGCGCGGCGCTCGCGCGCATGAGCGCCGCCTGCCGCAAGCGCATCGGCGGCGCGTATTCGATCGAGCGCGTCGCCAAGGATTTCTCCGCGCTCTACTGGGCGCTCTGCGCGACGCGCGCCCCCACCACGGCGCTCTAAGCATGTGCGGCATCGCGGGATGGGCAGCGCCGGCCCCGCAGGCTCCGGAGGAGCGTGCGATGCACCGCATGCTCGATTGCCTGGTGCACCGCGGGCCCGACGGCGCCGGAGCCGCCGCGTTCACCGCGGCGCAGGGCGCCTATCGCGTGATGCTCGGGCATCGGCGCCTCGCCATCATCGATCCGCAGGGCTCGCGCCAGCCCATGCGCGACGCCGCCGCCGGCCTCACGCTCAGCTTCAACGGCGAGATCTTCAATTTCCGCGAGCTGCGCGCGCAGCTCGAAGGCCATGGCCATCGCTTCGAGCGCGATTCCGATACCGAGGTGCTGCTGCGCGCCTATCAGCACTGGGGACGCGACTGCGTCGAGCACCTGCGCGGCCAGTTCGCCTTCGCCGTCTGGGACGAGAAGAACGAGCGCCTGTTCCTCGCGCGCGACCGCTTCGGCGAGAAGCCGCTGTTCCTGCACGAGGCGGGCGGCGCGCTGTACTTCGCCTCGGAGCTGAAGGCGCTTCTCGTGCTGCCGCAGGTGCCGAATGAAATCGATCTCGGCGCGGTGTGGGATTACCTCGCCTACCGTTACGTGCCGGGTCCGCGCACGCTGCTGAGCGGCATCCGCAAGCTGCGCCCGGGGACCATCGCGATCTGGCAGCGCGGCCACCTGCGCGAGGCGCGCTACTGGACGCCGCCCGACAAGTACCCGCGCGATACGCGCTACCAGCGCTCGCCGGAGGAGACGGTCGAGGCCTTCCGCGACTGCCTCGACGAGGCCGTGAGGCTGCAGATGGTGAGCGACGTGCCGTTCGGCGCCTTTCTCTCCGGCGGCCTGGATTCGAGCGTGATCGTCGCGCTGATGACGCGCTACTGCGCCAGGGTGAAGACCTTCTCGGTCGGCTTCGCGGGCGACCCGGGGAGCGAGCTCGGCCATGCCGGCGCGGTCGCGCAGCGCTTCGGCACCGATCACCACCCGATGGTCATCTCGCACCACGACTTCGTGCGCCACCTGCCCGAGCTCGTCGCCGTGCGCGACGCGCCGGTGTCCGAGCCCTCCGACGTGGCGATCCACCTCCTCTCGCGCGAGGCGGGGCGCACGGTGAAGATGGTGCTGACGGGCGAGGGCTCCGACGAGCTCCTCGGCGGCTACCGCAAGCACGTCGCCGAGGGCCTGGCGTGGATGTACTGGAGCGTGCCGCGGCGGCTGCGCCGCACGCTGATCGCGCCGCTCGTCCAGGAGCTGCCGGCCCGGCATCGCGAGCTTCAGATCGCGCTCGCCAGCCTGGGCTGCGAGGACTGGCGCGAGCGCTACGTGCGCTGGTTCGGCGCCATGGATTTCGCGCAGCGGGCAGAGCTTTGCCGCCTGCATGTGCATGAAGCCCCGGCAAGGGACGACGTGCCGCCGTTCGACGCCGACCTGCAGACGAGCCCGCTGCGGCGCCTGCTCTACTTCGACCAGACGAGCTGGCTGCCGGACAACCTGCTCGAGCGCGGCGATCGCATGACGATGGCGGCCTCGATCGAGGCGCGCGTGCCGTTCCTCGACCACAAGCTCGCCGAGCTGGTCTCCACGCTGCCCGACCACTGGCGCGTCGACGAGCTGCGCAGGAAGCGCGTGCTGCGCGTCGCGGCGCGCCAGCTCCTGCCGCGCGACATCCTGCAGCGGCGCAAGGTCGGCTTCCGCGTGCCGGTGAGCCAGTGGTTCGCCGGCGGCATGCGCGAATACCTGCTCGACCACCTGCGCTCGAGCGACTCGCTCACGCGCGGCTACTACCACGCCGCCGTGCTCGACCGCGTCCTCGACGAGCATGCGCGCGGCGTCCACGCGCACGACAAGCTGCTGTGGACGCTGCTCACGCTCGAGATCTGGCATCGCCAGTACCGGGCGGGCCTGCAACAGAAGGAGGCCCTCGCATGTGCGGCTTAGCCGGCTGGGCGGTCGCTTCCGCCGCCGTCCCCCCTGCGGACCCGAGCGCGCTCGCCGCCATGGTCGAGGCGCTCGGCGCCCGCAACGAAGCGCAGTCGCTCTCGGCGCTGATCGACCAGCAGCCGCGCCGCGCGGTGGTGCTGGCGGCGTCGATCGCCGATACCGCGAGCGGCGTCTCGCTCGCCGTCGACGGCGCCATCGTCAACGCCGGCGAGCTGCGCGCGCAGCTCGCGCGCCGCGGCCACGCGTTCCGCGACCAGAGCGACGCGGAGCTCGTGCTGCGCGCCTACCAGCACTGGGACAAGGAGTGCGTGAAGCAGCTGCGCGGCGCCTTCGCCTTCGCCCTCTGGGACGGCCGCAAGGAGCGCCTGATGCTGGCGCGAGACCGCTTCGGCCAGAAGCCGCTCTACCTGCACCAGGCCGGCGCCTCGCTCTTCTTCGCCTCGGAAGCGAAGGCGCTGGTTCGTGCGCCGGGCTTCAAGCCGGACATCGATCTCGAGGGCGTCGGCGAGTACCTGGCGCTCGGCTACGTGCGCGGTCCGCGCACCCTGATCTCGGGCGTGAGGAAGCTCGCGCCGGGCAGCTACGCGCTCTGGCAGTTCGGCAGCCTGCGCGAGACGCGCTACTGGAGCCCGCCCGACGGCGAGATGAGCGCGCACAAGCCGGCGGCCGTGGAGCCGGTCGACGGCTTCATCGCGCAGCTCGACGAGGCGGTGCAGCTCGCCATGGCGACCGAGCGGCCGCTCGGCGCGCTGCTCTCCGGCGGCTACGACTCCGCAGCGATCGTCGCGCTGATGAAGCGCCACAGCGAGCGCGTGCAGACTTTTTCCGCCGGCTTCGCCGAGGACAAGCACAGCGAGCTCGCCGCCGCCGCGCGCGTGGCGAAGCACTTCGGCACCCAGCACCACGAGATCGTGCTCGACAAGCGCGACCTGCTGGCGCAGCTGCCGCAGCTCGTCGCGAGCCGCGATGCGCCCTTCCACCGGCCGGCGGACGTGGCGCTGCATCTCGTCGCGCGCCAGGCCGCGCGCCACGTCAAGGTCGCGCTCTCCGGCGACGGCGGCGACGAGATCCTCGGCGGCTACCGCCGGCACACCGTGCTGCGCGGCTTCGCGCCTTCGCGCCGCCGGCCGCACGGGCTGTTCGTCATCCCGGTCGGCGAGCCGAAGGACGACGGCGAGGTCGATGCCCGCACCAGCGCGTTGCGCCGCATCCTCTATTACGAGCAGGTCAACTGGCTGGCCGACAACCTGCTCGAGCGCTCCGATCGCATGACGGTCGCCGCGTCACTCGAGTTGCGCGCGCCGTTCCTCGACCACCGCCTCGCCGAGTACGTTTCCGCGCTGCCCGATGCGGCGCGCGTGCGCGGCCTGTCGACGAAGTGGATCCTGCGCCAGGCCGACCAGCGCCTGATCACCGATTCGGGCGTGAAGCCGCACAAGGCCGGCTTCCGCATCGGCCTCGCCGACCTGCTGCGCGCGGAGGCGCGCGAGCTCCTCGTCGACCATCTGCGCGGCCCCGGCTGCCGTACACGCGCCTATTACGACGGCGCAGTCCTCGACCGCCTGCTGGACGAGCATCTCGCCGCCCGGCGCAATCACGAAGAAATCCTGTGGACGCTACTGAACCTCGAAATCTGGCACCGGATCCTCAGTACCAGCGCCCCGCACGCGTAAGCAGGAGCTGGCGCTGGTATGTGAACCGCCTGCGCTGCATGTCGCCGGTAGAGGTGGCGCATCGCGCGCTGCGCGCCGCGCAGGCTCGCGCCGAGCGCTCTTTCATGCGCAAGGCGGTG
>DATDCR010000436.1:0-22909 GCA_036524215.1 Burkholderiales bacterium | reverse complement strand
GATCGGCATCGGCGACGATGCCTTCCTGCAGCACTTTCTGCGCTTCCTTCAGATAGGGATCGATCAGCTTGTCGATGAGCTCGGGGCCGTAAGCGTCGGGCGCGCCTTTCATCGCCTTGCCGTTTTCCCAGCGGTAGATGCCCTTGCCGCTCTTCTTGCCGAGCTCGCCGGCTTTGACCTTCGCTTCCAGCAGCCGCGGGATCTGGACATCCCCGGCAGCCTGCGCAAGCGTCTTGCCGGCGGCAAGGCAGATATCGAGCCCGACCGTGTCGGCGAGCTCTGCCGGCCCCATCGGCATGCCGAACGCCTGCATCGCCGCATCGATGGTCTCGGGCTTCACGCCTTCGTCGATCAGGCGAAAGGCGTTCTGCATATAAGGCCCGAGCACGCGGTTGACGAGGAAGCCCGGCGAATCCTTCACCGGCAGCGGCAGCTTGTCGATCGAGCGCACGAACGCGGCAGCACGCTGCGCCAATGCCGGGCTGGTACCTGCGCCGGAAACGACCTCGACCAGCTGCAGCAGCGGCACGGGATTGAAGAAATGGATGCCGACGAGGCGCGACGGATCCTTGAGCGCCGTCGCGATGTCCGCGAGCTTGAGGCTCGAGGTGTTGGTCGCCAGGATCGCATTCGGCTTGGCGAGCGCTTCCAGCCTGGCGAAGAGCTCGCGCTTCGCCTGCAGGTTCTCGAAGATCGCCTCGATGATCACATCGGCCTGCCGCGCCCCGTTGCCCGAGATATCGGGAATCAGCCGGTCGAGCGCATCGCGCACGCGGCGCTCGTCGCGCAGGCGTCGCTTGAAGAGCTGCGCGGCGCGCTTCACCGCGGGGGCGAGGCGCTCCGCGCCGGTGTCCTGCAGCGTGACGGTGAGTCCTCGCATGGCGCAGATTGCGGCGATGTCGCCGCCCATCACGCCCGCGCCGACGATGTGCACGTGCCGCACATCGACTTCGGCCATCTTGCCCTGCGCCTTGAGCCGGTCCTGCAGGAAGAAGATGCGGATCAGGTTGGCGGTCGTCGGATGCGCGAGCAGCGATTCCAGGGAGGCGGAAGGATCGCTGGCGGCGAGGAAAGGATCGCCGTCGTACTTGCGCCAGAGCTCGAGAATCGCGTACGGCGCGGGATAGTGCTCACGGCGCACGCGTTTGGCGACCTGCTTGCGGGCCTGGGAGACCACGACAGCCTTGAGCGGCCCGGCCATCAGCCGGTTGACGAGGCTGAGCTTTTTCCGCCGCGGCGCTTCGAGCGTGAGCATGCGGGCCGTGTTCTCCAGGATGCGCAACGGCACGGCCTGGTCGACCAGCCCCATGCGCTTCGCGCGCTTCGCATCGACCGATTTTCCGGTGAGCAGCATGTCGAAGGCGGCCGCCGGTCCGACCAGCCTGGGCAGCCACTGCACCCCGTGCCAGGCCGGCAGGATGCCCAGCATCACTTCGGGCAGCGCGAAGCGCGTCTTCGGATCATCGAGCGCGACGCGGTAGCGACAGGCGAGCGAGAGCTCCACGCCGCCGCCCATGCAGAATCCGTTCACCATCGCGGTGGTCGGGAAGGGCAGCTCGGACAGCTCCTGGAACACGTCCCAGCCGATGCGCACGAATTCCATCGCCTCCTGCGGCGTCTTGAAGCGCGTGAACGCCTCGACGTCGGCGCCGGCGATGAAGTTCTGCTTCGCCGAGCGGATGACGAGGCCGCGCGGCCGCTCGGCGCCGATGGCGCGCAAGGCGCCGCGCAGCTCCTCGACCGCCTGGCGGGAGAAGGTGTTCGCCGACTCGCCCCGCTTGTCGAACGTCAGCCAGACGAGGCCGTCGGAGACCCCGCCTTTTTCTATATGCCAGCGCCAGTGCTGGGCGGCGAGCTGCGGGTCGACGCGCTCCATGAATCCCCCTAGATTGCTTCCACCAGCATCGCGCCGCCGAGGCCGCCGCCGATGCAGATGGTCGCCATGCCCCGCTTCTTCGCGGTGCGCTTCAGTGTCTTCAAGAGATGCAGCACGATGCGCGCGCCGGACGCGCCGACCGGATGGCCGAGCGCAATGGCGCCGCCGTCGACGTTGAGCTTCGCTTCATCGAGCTCGCCCATCGCGCCGTCGAGGCCGAGCGCCTCGCGGCAGTACTTCTCGTCCGCCCAGGCGGCGAGGCAGCCGAGCACCTGCGCGGCGAACGCTTCGTTGATCTCCCAATAGTCGAGATCGTTCAGGCCGAGGCCGTGACGCCTGAGGATCGGCGTCGCCGCGTGCACCGGCCCGAGGCCCATCTGCGCCGGATCGAGCCCGGCCCACTCCGAGTCCACGATGCGGCCGATCGGCTCGAGGCCGTATTCCTTCAGCGCCTCTTCCGAGGCGAGGATCATCCATGCCGCGCCGTCGGTGATCTGCGAGCTGTTGCCGGCCGTGACGTTGCCGTACTTGCGATCGAAGAAAGGGCGCAGCTTCGCCAGCGACTCGAGCGACGCGTCGCTGCGCACGCCGTCGTCGACGGTGTACGCTTTTCCGCTGGGATCGTAGAGCGCCTCCACTTCGCCTCCACCTGCGTTCAGATGCCCCGCCGCCTGCGCGGCCGCCACCTTCTGGTGGCTTCGTACGGCAAAGGCGTCCATCTCGGTGCGCGTGATGCCGAAGCGGTACGCGAGGTTCTCCGCGGTCTGGCCCATGAGCAGGCCGACCATCGGATCGGTCAATCCTTTCATGATGCCGATGACCGGCTTGAGCAATGCGCCGACCGGAAGCCGCGCAAACAATCCGACGCGCTGGCCCATGGTCCTTGCGCCTGCCATGTCGGAAAACCACAGCACCATCTTGTCGCCGTAAAGGAGCGGCGCGCGCGAGAGCGCATCGACGCCGCCGGCGAGCACGAGCTGCGAGCGGCCGGCAAGGATGTTGCTGATGCCGGAGTCGAGGGCTTGCATGCCCGACGCGCAATTGCGCATCACCGTCCAGCCGGGCACCTTCTGCCCGCAACCCATGCGCAGCGCGGCGACGCGGCCGATATTCACTTCATCGACCGATGGCGCGGCGCAGCCGAGGATCACTTCATCGAGCTCGCTCGGCGCGAAGGGCTGGCGCATGAGCAGCGTGCGCCCGGCTTGCGTGGCGAGGTCGCTCGCCGAGAACGGGCCGGGACGATTCTTCGACTTGAGGAACGGCGTGCGTACGCCGTCGACGATGTAGACCGGCTTCATGCCGCTTTCACCAGCTTCGCTTCCGTGCGCGAAGCGAGCTCGGCACGGCCGAAATCCGGCGCGAAGTCATCGACACGGATCACTTCCTTGCGCAGCGTTTCCTTGCGTACCCACTGCGCGTACTCCTCCGCCGTGATAAGCCCCTTGTCGCGCGCCTCGGCCGCCACGTCGGTGCCGTGCGCCGACGAGACCCTGCCTTTCTTTACCGCCTTGCGGATCTTGGTGTCGATCGCTTCGCAGGCCACCGCGGCGAGAAATGCCTGTTCCAGTGTCCCGGTCGCGTCGTTGCCCTTCGGCACATACATGCCCGCCGTCAGGCGATCGCGGGCGATCCCCGGCTCGAGCGCGATTTCCGCGCACTCGCGGTTGCGCCGGTCGAGCGGCGGACGCCACGGCGTGCCGAGGGGGAAGATGGTCCAGCGCAGCAGCGTGGCGAGCGCCTTGACGGGGAAGTTCGACAGCACCTGGTCGATCGCCTCCTGCGCGCGGTAGAGCGCATCGCGCACCGACCAGCGCACGAGCGGCAGATCCGCCGCCACTTTCGCGTCCTCATAGCGCTTGAGCGTAGCCGAGACGAGGTACATCATCGACAGCACGTCGCCCAGCCGCCCGGAGATCTTTTCCTTGCGCTTCAGGGCGCCGCCCATCGCCAGCATCGACACATCGGCGAGAAAGGCGAAGGCCGCGGAGAGGCGCGAGACGTTGCGGTAGTAGTGGCGGATCTCGCGCGAGCCATTCTTCGGTACCGGCGCGAAGCTCGCGTGCGTGAGGCCGTACACCAGCGTGCGCACGCCATTGCGGATCACATGGCCGATGTGCGAGGTGAACGCATCGTCGAATTCGCGCGAGGCCTGCGCGCCGGTCATTTCCTTGGCGGCGCGCATCTCGCGCAGCACATAGGGATGCGCCCGGATCGCGCCCTGGCCGAAGATGATGAGGGTGCGGGTGAGGATGTTCGCGCCTTCGACCGTGATGGCGATCGGGGTCATCTGGTAGCCGCGGCCGAGCCAGTTGCTCGGCCCGAGGCAGATGCCCTTGCCGCCATGGATATCCATCGCGTCGTTCACGCAGGCTCTCGCGCGCTCGGTCATGTGGTACTTCGCGATGGCCGAGATGACCGCCGGCTTTTCGCCCAGGTCGACCGCGCCGGCCGTCATGACGCGGGTCGCATCCATCATGTAGCACTGCGCGGCGATGCGGCCGAGCGCTTCCTCGACGCCTTCCAGCTTGCCGATCGGCGTCTTGAACTGGCTTCGCACGCGCGCGTAGGCGCCGGTAAAGCGCGTCAGAGCCTTGACGCCGCCGACCGAGGAGGTCGGCAGCGAGATCGAGCGGCCTGCGGCGAGGCAGCTCATCAGCATCATCCAGCCTTTGCCGGCGTACTCCTGCCCGCCGATGATCCACTCGATCGGCATGAAGACGTCCTTGCCGGACGTGGGGCCGTTCTGGAACACCGCATTGAGCGGCAGGTGGCGGCGCCCGATGTTCACGCCGGGCGTATTGGTCGGCACGAGCGCACAGGTGATGCCGAGGTCCTCCTTGCCGCCGAGGAGGCGCTGCGGGTCGTAGAGCCGGAAGGCGAGGCCGAGGAGCGATGCCACCGGTCCGAGCGTGATATAGCGCTTGTCCCAGGTCACCCGCATGCCGAGCACTTCGCGGCCCTGCCACGTGCCTTTGCACACGATGGCGTAATCCGGGATCGACGCGGCATCGGAGCCCGCTTCGGGATTGGTCAATGCGAAGCACGGCACTTCCAGGCCTTTGGCGAGGCGGGGCAGGTAATAGTCCTTCTGCTCATCCGTGCCGTAGTGCAGCAGCAGCTCGGCCGGTCCGAGCGAGTTCGGCACCATGACCGAGATCGCCGCCGCGCTCGAGCGCGTCGAGAGCTTCATCACCACGGCGGAATGGGCGAGGGCGCTGAAGCCGAGGCCGCCGTACTTCTTGGGAATGATCATCCCCAAGAATCCCTTGTCCTTGATGAACTGCCAGACGTGCGGCGGCAGATCCTGCAGCTCGTGGGTGATCTGCCAGTCGTCGCAGAGGGCGCACAGCTCCTCGACCGGGCCATCGACGAACGCCTGCTCTTCGGCCGAGAGCCGCGGCGCCGGGAGGGCGAGGAGCTTGTTCCAGTCCGGCTTGCCGGAGAAAAGATCGGCGTCCCACCATACGGTGCCGGCGTCGATCGCTTCCTTCTCGGTCTGCGACATGTCGGGAAGGATGCGGCGATAGAGCGCGAGCACATGGTTGGTGAACACCACGCGCCGCAGGACGGGAATATTGAGGACCGCGGCGGCCGCCACGAACAGCGCCCACGCGAGCGGGTGGAAGGTCCAATAGGCGAGCCCGGCGGCGGCGACCAGCGTCCACAGCAGGATCGGCGCGCCGAAGTAGGCGAGGAGGATCAGCGCAGCGATCGTTCCGACGACGAACCAGGTCATTGCGGTCTCCTTAAGCGGCTTTCTTGATCGAGTGCTTCAGCGGCGCTTCGAGGCCCGCCGTGAGGAACGTGGTGAGGCGCTGCTCGAGAAGCCGCGCGTCATAGCGGTCTTCCGGCTTGCAGCCGGCGATGAGCTGCACGGTGTCGGTCGCCGCCAGCGTGTAGGCGAGCGTGCCGAACATGAAGTGGATGCGCCAGACCAGCTCGTCGCGCGGCATCTGCGGCAATGCGCGCTCGAGCGCCGTCTTGTAGCGATGCATGATCGGCGCATACATCTGGCCGATGAGCTGCCGGATCGGCTTCGCCGGCTCCGTGTAGGTACGTCCCAGCAGGCGCACGAAGTTGCGCCCGCCGCCCTTGGCGTCCTCGATGAGCCGCAACGTCGGCGCGAGGAAGGCCCGGATGACCGCTTCGGGCGTCGGCGCGGGCCCGGCGCATTCGGCCTCCACCTTGTCCAGCTCGACGAGGCGGGCGGCGTTCATCGGATCGAGCCTGCGGCGGAACACCGCTTCGATCAGCGCATGCTTGGAGCCGAAGTGGTAATTCACGGCGGCGAGGTTGACGCCCGCCTTGCCGGTGAGAAGGCGCATCGAAGTGCCTTCGAAGCCGTGCTGCATGAACAGCTCTTCGGCGGCGTCGAGAATCCGGATGCGGGTTTCGTGCGGAGGTTTGACTGCGCGCAGGGCCATTGGGCGTCGTCCCATTCAAACGAACGTTTGAATGCTAGCCGGCCGGGCGCCGAAACGTCAAGCTCCAGCCATGACCGGCGGCGCGCTCCTCGGCCTGCTCCTTCTCTCGATGGCCTGGCTCTTCTTCGTCGGCGGCGTGCTCGCCAACTACCAGGTCCTGCGCAAATCCTTGAAGGCGCGCGCGGACGAGCGCGTGCCCTCGAGCCTCGGCTTCGTGCCGGGGGTGGTCGGCTCCATCACCGTGTTCTTCACCCTGCCGGCGATCGCGAGGTATGGCATCGAGGTGCCCTGGCCGTGGCTGTGGATCTTCCTCCCGCTGCTGATCGATCCTTATTGCCTCGGCGGGCTCGTGCTGATGCTCTTCAGGAAATAGAATCCGCCTCCCTCATGCGGCGCGACTTTCCACCGGCACAGAAGTTCAAGGGCAGCGAATGGCGCGTCGTCGGCCTGCTCGTGCCCTACCTGCTCGAATACAAATGGCGGGTGGTCTTTGCGCTGGTGTGCCTCGTGAGCGCCAAGCTCGCCAACGTCGGCGTGCCGCTCGTCATGAAGGAAGTGGTCGACCGGCTCGACACGCAGACGGCGATCATCGCCGTGCCGGTGGCGCTGCTCGCGATCTACGGTCTGCTGCGCTTCTCGGCCACGCTTTTCGGCGAGCTGCGCGACGTGGTCTTCGTCCCGGTCACGCAGCGCGCGATCCGGCGCCTCGCGCTCGGCGTATTCCGGCACCTGCACAGCCTGAGTCTGCGCTTCCATCTCGAGCGACAGACGGGCGGCATGACGCGCGACATCGAGCGCGGCACGCGCGGCATCTCGACGCTGCTCTCGTACGCCATCTTTTCCATCCTGCCGGTGATCCTGGAGTTCTCGCTGGTGGCGATTGTGCTGCTCGCCAAGTTCGACTGGCGCTTTGCCGCGGTGACGTTCGGCGCCGTCGCGGTGTACATCACGTTCACGGTGTTCATCACCGAGTGGCGCATCGGCATCCGGCGCCGCGCCAACGAGCTCGATTCGAAGGCCAATACGCGCGCCATCGACAGCCTGCTGAATTACGAGACCGTGAAGTATTTCGGCAACGAGGAATTCGAGGCGCGCCGCTACGACGACAACCTGCGTCAGTACGAGACGGCGGCGGTCAAGAACGAGGCCTCCCTCGGCCTGCTCAACATCGGCCAGAGCTTCATCATCGCGATCGCGGTGACGGCGCTGATGGTGCTCGTCGCGCAGGGCGTCGCCATGCGCAGCTTCAGCCTGGGCGATCTGGTGCTGGTCAACGGGCTGCTCATCCAGCTCTATATCCCGCTCAACTTCCTCGGCATGGTGTATCGCGAGATCAAGCAGGCGCTGCTCGACATGGACCGCATGTTCCGCCTGCTCGCCGAAAGCCGCGAGGTCGAGGACAAGCCGGGCGCCGTGCCGCTGCCGGCAGGCGCGGCGACCGTCGAGTTCCTGCACGTCGATTTTCACTATGAAACGAACCGGCAGATTCTTTTCGACGTCAGCTTCAAGATCGCGGCGGGAGAGCGCGTCGCGGTGGTCGGCCATTCGGGGTCCGGCAAGTCGACGCTGGCGCGGCTCCTTTACCGCTTCTACGACGTCTCGACCGGCGCGATCCGCGTCAACGGTGTGGACATCCGCGACATCCAGCAGGCCGGCCTGCGCGGCGCGATCGGCATCGTGCCGCAGGACACGGTGCTCTTTAACGACAGCATCCTTTACAACATCCGTTACGGCAGACCGGACGCGAGCGACGAGGAAGTCTACGAAGCGGCCCGCGCCGCGCACATCCACGACTTCATCGTCACGCTGCCGGCGGGCTACGAGACCACGGTCGGCGAGCGCGGACTCAAGCTCTCCGGCGGGGAAAAGCAGCGCGTGGCGATTGCTCGCGCGCTTCTGAAGAACCCGCGCATCCTCATCTTCGACGAGGCGACTTCCGCCCTCGACTCGCGTGCGGAGAAAGCCATCCAGGCCGAGCTCGAGCGCATCGCCGAGGGGCGCACGACGTTGGTCATCGCGCATCGCCTGTCGACGGTGATGGATGCCGACCAGATTCTGGTCCTCCAGCATGGCCGGATCGTCGAGCGCGGGACGCACAGGCAACTGATTGAGGCAAAAGGAGAATACGCGCGAATGTGGGCCCTGCAGCAACAGCAGGCGCAGGTTGCTGAAGCGCTGGAGCGAGTAACCACTAGCACGTGACTGTAGCCGTCCGACGACAAAAACGATCTCACGCGACTTCGCAGGTAATAGTTCCTACTGCCTGATTTTGTTTGCGTTTTTTTCGGCTGTCGGGCAAACTGTGATAAACCTCCATGCTCCAGTCAGGGCATGCCCGGCCATAACGAATAAATCGCTTGCTAGAGAAGATTCACCGCAATGCAACGGAAACTTCATCCGCTCGAGGGCATCGTCGCCGTCTTCGCCCTGTTCTTCGTTCTCGCCCTGACGATCGGCTTTGCGCAAGCCGACGAAGCCAAGGCTCATAAAGCGGTTTACCTGAGATCGTCGTCCGCGCTGGTGCTCGATGCGGACACCGGCGAAGTCGTCATCGACAAGAACGCGGATGCGGTGACGCCGATCGCGTCGATCACCAAGCTGATGACCGCCATGGTGATCCTCGACCGCGGCCTCGACCTCGAGCAGCGCATCGTGCTCAGCCGGGACGACGTCGACGCGCTCAAGGGCACGCGCTCACGCCTGCGTCCCGGCAACGTGCTGACGCGCGGCGAGCTCCTGCTGCTCGCGCTGATGGCCTCCGAAAACCGTGCTGCTGCGGCGCTCGGCCGCACGTATCCCGGCGGCATCGACGCTTTCGTCGCGGCGATGAATGCAAAGGCGGCGTCCCTCGACATGAAGGACAGCCAGTTCGTCGATTCCACGGGCCTTTCGCCGCGCAATGTCTCGAGCGCGCACGACCTCGTGAAGCTGGTGCGCGCTGCGCATGAATACTCGCTGATCCGCCAGTTCTCCACCACCGACCGCGCGACGGTACGCGTCTCGGGCCGGCCGCTTTCGTTCCACAACACGAACGGCCTGGTTCGCGCGCATCGCTGGGAGGTCGGCCTCTCCAAGACCGGCTACATCAGCGAAGCGGGCCGCTGCCTGGTCATGCGCGTGCGCCTCGCCTCGAAAGACCTGATCGTCGTGCTGCTCGACTCCTGGGGCCGGCAGTCGCGGATCGGCGACGCCAACCGCATCAAGAAGTGGGTCGAGAGCAACGTCGCCGCCGGTCGCAGCAGCTAGCGCTGCCATCGATTTCCGCAGGGACGTCCTCGAAGGTCTCGCGCGCCCGCAGAAGGCGCTGCCACCGAAGTATTTCTACGATGCCGCCGGCAGCCGCCTGTTCGAGCGCATCTGCCGCCTGCGCGAGTATTACCCGACTCGCGTCGAGCTCGGCATCACCAGGAGACACCTCGCCCAGATCGCTGCCTTCTGCGGCAAGCGCTGTGCGCTGCTCGAATACGGCAGCGGCGAGAGCCTGAAGACGCGGCTCCTGATCCGGGCGCTGCGCCCATCGGTATACATCCCGGTCGATATTTCCGACGACGCGCTTCGCGCCGCCGCGAAGCGGCTGGGCCGCGAGTTCCCATGGCTGCAGCTGCGCCCGACCCCTGGCGACTTTTCGCGTCCGCTCGATCTGCCGGCCTTTCCCAGCCGCGCGCGCCGCGTGGTCTATTTCCCGGGATCGACCATCGGCAATCTCTCGCCTGACGAAGCGCACGCCTTCCTCAATACCACGCGCGCCCAGGTCGGCGCGGAGGGGGCGATGCTGGTCGGCGTGGACCTGAAGAAGGACGCGAACGTCCTGCATGCCGCTTACAACGATGCGAAAGGCGTCACCGCGGCGTTCAACCTGAACCTGCTCGCCCGCATCAACCGCGAGCTCGGCGGCAACTTCAGGCTCGAGCGATTCGCGCACTATGCGTTCTACAACCCGATGGCGGGACGCATCGAGATGCACCTCGTGGCGCGGGAAGCGCAGACCGTGACGATCGGCGCCTACCGCTTCGCGTTTGGCCGCGGCGAGTCGATCCACACCGAGAATTCCTACAAGTACACCGTGGACGAGTTTCGCCAGCTTGCGGCGCGCGCCGGCTTCCGCGCGGTCAAGCTGTGGACCGACGCGAAGGCGCTGTTCTCAGTTCACGGCCTGATCGCGGGCCGCTAGGCGATCCCGATGCGCTCGCCCGGCCGATGGCCGATGGCGTGGGAGATGCGGTCCGCCGTTTCCTTCACCAGCAATCCCCACTGCGGCTTCATGCGGTCGGCCGGGGTGGAGAGCGAAAGCGCAGCCACGAGGCGCCCTGCGTCGTCGCGAATCCCGGCGGCAACGCAGCGCACGCCGATTTCCGCCTCTTCATTGTCGGTCGCCCAGCCCTGGCGCTGGATACGCTCGAGCTCGCGCTCGAGCTGCGGCAGGCTGGTGATCGTGTTCTTGGTGTGCGCCGCCAGCCCGGTGCGCTTGGCGTAGTCGCGCAGGCGCGTGAAGCCGTCCTCCAGCAGGAAGAGCTTCCCGGCGGCGGTGACATGCAGGGAAGCGCGCGCGCCGATGACGTGCACCACGCGCATCGCCGAGCGTCCGGACGAGGTCCTCTCCACATAGACGATCTCGTCGTCGTGGCGCACCGAGAGGTTCGCCGTCTCGCCGGTTTGCGAATGCAGCTCGCGCATGAGCGGAAGCGCGAGCTCGCGCACGCTGATGCGCGACTTGACGAGGTTGCCGAGCTCGAGGAGGCGCATGCCGAGGCGATAGCTGCCCGGCTCGACGCGATCGACGATTCGATCGGCCGACATCGACGACAGGATGCGGTGAGCGGTCGACGGATGCAGCCCGGTGTACTGCGCGATCTGCTTCAAGCCGAGCGGTTCCGGATGCTGCGACAGGACGTCGAGCAGCTTCATCATGCGCTCGATGACCTGGATCGGGTTCTTGCCGGCGTCTTTCGCCGTCATGCGTGCCTCGGCCATTGCGCATTGTAAAATGCGCGGCGTGCCCGTGGTGACCTGCATCGAGGACCTGCGCGAGCTGGCGAAGAAACGCGTCGCGCGGGCGGTATTCGAATACGTCGATTGCGGCTCCTATGCGCAGCAGACGATCCGCGCCAATCGCGCCGACCTCGACGCGCTGAATTTCCGCCAGCGGGTGGGCATCGACGTGCAGAACCGCTCGACGCGCTCGACGATGGCCGGCGAGGACGTTGCGATGCCTGTGGCGCTCGCGCCGGTGGGCCTCACCGGCCTCAACTGGGCGAACGGCGAAGTTCTCGCCGCCCGCGCCGCGCAGCGCTTCGGCGTTCCTTTCACGCTCTCGACGATGTCGATCTGCTCGATCGAGGACGTGGCCCAAGGGACGGACAAGCCCTTCTGGTTCCAGCTCTATGTCATGCGCGACCGCGGCTTCTCGGCGACGCTCATCGAGCGCGCGAAGGCCGCCAAGTGCTCCGCGCTCGTGCTGACGCTCGACCTGCAGATCCAGGGGCAGCGCCATCGCGATCTGAAGAACGGCCTCGCCGTGCCGCCCCGCCTGACCCTCGGGACGGCGCTGGACGTCATGACCAAGCCGGGCTGGGCGCTGAACGTCATGACGAGCAAGCGCCGCAGCTTCGGCAACCTCGCGGGCCGCATCCCAGGCGCGAACAGCCTCACTACGCTGTCGGAGTGGATCGCGAGCCAGTTCGACGCGCAGCTGAGCTGGAAGGATGTCGAATGGGTGAAGGGGTTGTGGGGCGGAAAGCTGATCCTGAAGGGAATCCTCGACGCCGAAGACGCGCGCATCGCCGCGGGTTGCGGCGTCGACGCCATCATCGTCTCCAACCATGGCGGGCGGCAGCTCGACGGCGCGGTGTCGTCGATCCGCGCGTTGCCGGAGGTGGCCGAGGCGGTCGACGGCAAGGCCGAGGTCTGGTTCGACGGCGGCATCATGAGCGGACAGGATGTGCTCAAGGCGCTCGCGCTCGGCGCGCGCGGCACGATGATCGGCAAAGCCTTCGCTTATGGCCTCGGCGCCATGGGGGAGGCCGGGGTTACGCGCGTGCTCGAGATCATCCGCAAGGAGCTGGACGTCACCATGGCTCTCACCGGCATCCGCGACGTCAAGGACGCCAGCCCCGCGCTTCTGCGCGGCGCTTGAATCTAGACGGGCTGACACTCTCGACCAGCTGCGCTTCGATCGGCAGCGGCTCGCCGTTCAATTCGCTGGCGATGAGCTCTGCCGCGAGCGTGGCCCAGATGAGACCGCGCGAGCCGTAGGCAAAGGCGCCGTACACCCCGTCGCCCAGTTTGCCGGCAATGGGCAGGCGATCCGGCGCCACCGAGCGAAAGCCGACGCGGCCCTCCGGCTTCTCAGTCCTGACATCGATGCCAAGCACGGCTTTCAGGCGCTCGAGGTTGCCGGCATGGCTGTCTTCGCGCAGCGCGGGATCGGGATCCTCCAGATCATAGGTGGCGCCGACGACGCATTTGCCATCCACCGGCGGTATTACGCCGCCGCCGCGCAAGACCACCACGTGCGGCGGATCGAGCGCGTCTTCCGGTAGATAGGTCACCTGCCCGCGCACGCTGCGCAAGCGCAGATGCGGCACGCTGCAGAGCCGAAGCGCTTCCGCGCCGTTCGCGAGGACGACGATTGGCGCGTCGGGCAGCTTCTCGATGCTCGAGTTGAACACCCGCCGCAAACGCGGCCCGCACGCATCCAGCAGCGCGTCGACCAGCGACGCGGGTTGCGCCCATCCGGACCCGGGGAACCAAAGGCCGGCCGCCGAGACTGGAACGCCGGCGTGTTGCGTGGCCTCCTCGCGCGTCACGAACTGCGCGTAGTCGGGCGGCAGGCCGGCGACGGCGCGTTGCTGGGAAGCAAGCTCCTTGTCGTGGCGCGCGAGCTGCAGCACGCCGCACGGGTCCCATCGCGCGTTGCCGAGCCGCCGCCAGCGCGTCAGCGAAGCGAGAAAGCCGGCTCGCGTCATGCGCGCAAAGATGCTGTCGTCCGGCGTGACGATCGGATGAAAGATGCCGGCGTGGTTGCCGGAAGCTTCCTGCGCCGGCGCCGCGCGACGCTCGTGCAGGTCGACCTGCCAGCCGCTCGCGCACAGCCGCTCGCAGACGCTCGCGCCGGCGAGGCCAGCGCCCACCACCACCGCTCGCTTCTCGCGCGGAGAAAAAGGGTGACTGTCACCATTTCTCGTATGCGTGGCGACGAGCATCTCCTTCTTGCCGCCGAAGCCGGAGCGCTTCTCGACTTCAAAGCCGGTCGCCTTCAGCGCGTCGCGCACGCTCGCCGCCACGCTCCACGTGGCGGCCGTCGCGCCGGTCGCAGCGAGCCGCGACACCGCCCGCATCACCTGGTGCGTCCACATGTCGGGATTCTTCGCCGGCGAAAAGCCGTCGAGGTAGAGCGCATCGGCGCAAAGCCGAAGATCACGCAGCACGGCGATATCGGCGAAGAAAAGCGTGAGCACGACGCCGCCGAGCTCGATGCGGTGCGCGCCGCCGACCAGCAGCGGCCAATTGGCCTGCAGGGCCGCGGATTCCTCGTGAAGCTCCGGATAACCGGCGTGCAGCGTGCGCAGGTCGCCGAGCGTGAAGGGATGCTTCTCGACCCCGACATAGTGCAGGCGGGCGCAGCGCGCCGGGTCGCGCCGCCATGCGTGCAGCGTGGCGAGGAAGTTGAGTCCCAGGCCGAAGCCCGTCTCGAGAATGACGAAGCGTTCCCGGCCGGCCCAGCGCGCGGGAAGGCCATTGCCCTGCAGGAAGACGTGGCGCGCCTGCTCGATCGCGCCGCCTGCGCTGTGATAGACGTCGCCGAACGCCGGCGCATAAGGCGTGCCTTCGCGCAGCTCGAAGCGGGCGGGAACGATGGCAGCCGGCATGCGCTATTTTGATGCAGATCAAGCAGGGCCGGCGGTGCCGGCGTAGCTTGAATTGATGGGCGCAGACTCCACGATTCTCGAGTTGGTCGCCATCCTCGGCGCGAGCGCGCTCGCCATCTTCATCGTCGCGGTTGCCGTCATGAGCGGCATGCAGGCCGTCGCCGACAACAGCCCGACGCTGCTATCGCAGGTCCTCGCCACGCAAGGCCTCGACCCGCGCCAGGCGATGGCGAGCACCGAGGGACGTGAATTCGGGCTCGCCGTGCGACGCTGCACGCGCTGCGGCGGCCGCGAACGCTGCCGCGCCTGGCTCTCGAGCGGCGCGCGCGACGGCTACCAGGCCTTCTGCCCCAACGCGGCATTCATCCAGAGTCTCAAGCCATCATGAGCGCAATGCTGAGCGGACTGGTGTTCCTGCTTCTGTTCGTCCTCGCGGTGTCGGCCGCCCCGTTCGTTTACGCCGCATGGCGGCGTCTCGTGTCGCGCGAAGGCGAGCTGCAGATCTGGCGCGCGATGAGCCGCTGCGGCATCGCGCCGGAAGAGGCCGCGGACGAGGCGAAGCTCGGCGGTGCCGTGCGCCGCTGTGTGATGTGCCCGAGCATCATCGAGTGCGACGAGTGGCTCGCGTCGGGCAATCGTGACGGTCTGGCGAAGTTCTGCCCGAATGCCGGCCTTTTTACGCAGCTCGAGGCGCAGAAGGGTCTGCATCACACTCACTGAAGTAATATTGGCGGCTTCCCTGCCTCTCTGATCAGGCCGCCGATGAACAAGCCCGCCGAGCTCAAGCTCGAAACCGTACCCTTCTGGATCCATGGCAAGCCGGTCGCGCCGGCGGGCCGCCATGGCGAGATCTTCAATCCTGCGACGGGCCAGGTGACCAAGCGCGTCGCGTTTGCCGACGCGGCGATCATCGATGCGGCCGTCAAGGCGGCGACGGCAGCGCTGCCGGAATGGCGCGACACGCCGCCGCTGCGGCGCGCGCGCGTGATGCAGAAGTTCCTGCAGCTGCTTCAGCGCGACCAGAAGAACCTGGCCCGACTCGTCACCGAAGAGCACGGCAAGACATTGCCGGATGCCATGGGGTCGGTGCAGCGCGGCATCGAGGTGGTCGAATTCGCCTGCGGCATACCCAACCTGCTGAAGGGCGAGTACGCCGAGAACGTCGGCACGCAGGTGGACACCTTCACGCTGCGCCAGCCGGTCGGCGTCTGCGCCGGCATCACGCCGTTCAATTTTCCGGTGATGGTGCCGCTCTGGATGTTCCCGATGGCGATCGCCTGCGGCAACACCTTCATCCTCAAGCCCGCGGAAAAGGTGCCGTCCGCATCGGTGCGCATGGCGGAGCTCTTCAAGGAGGCCGGGCTGCCGGACGGCGTGTTCAACGTCGTGCACGGCGACAAGGCGGCAGTCGACGCGATCCTCGGCCATGGCGGCATCCACGCCGTGTCGTTCGTCGGCTCGACCCCGATCGCCAAGTACATCTACGAGCAATGCGCGAAGAGCGGCAAGCGGGTGCAGGCGCTCGGCGGCGCGAAGAACCACGCCATCGTCCTGCCGGATGCGGACCTCGAATTCGCCGCGGAGGCGCTGATCGGCGCGGCCTACGGCTCGGCCGGCGAGCGTTGCATGGCCATTTCCGCCGTCGTCGCCGTCGGCGCGGCAGGCGATCCGCTGGTGCGCTTGCTGGAGAAGAAGGCGAAGGCCATCAAGATCGGCCCCGGCGACCAGGACGGCGTCGACATGGGCCCGCTCGTCACCGCCCAACATCGAGCAAAGGTTTCCTCCTATGTGGACCAGGGCGTCGCCGCAGGCGCCAGGCTGGTGCTCGATGGACGCTCGACGACGATGCGGGAAGGCTTCTTCCTCGGCACCACGCTCTTCGACCAGGTGAAGCCCGAGATGAGCATCTACAAGGACGAGATCTTCGGCCCGGTGCTCGTCGTGCTCCGCGCGAGCACGATCGAGGAAGCCATCGCCCTCATCAACAGGAATCCCTACGCCAACGGCACCGCCATCTTCACGGAGTCCGGCGGGGCGGCGCGGCGCTTCGCCGCGGAGATCCAGGTCGGGATGGTCGGCATCAACGTGCCGATCCCGGTTCCGGTGGCGTACTTCTCCTTCGGCGGGTGGAAGAACTCGCTCTTCGGCGATCTGCACGTGCACGGCGTCGAGGCGGTCAAGTTCTACACGCGCACGAAAGTCATCACCACGCGCTGGCCGCACCAGGACACGCCGGCGCCCGGCTTCCACATGCCTACCTTGGGATAACGATGAAACGCTGGCTCGCCGTCGCAGCCGCCGCGCTCGCATTCTCGGCCGCGGCGCAGGAATACCCGACCAAGACGGTGCGCATCATCGTGCCGCTCACGCCGGGCTCGGGCGCCGACATCGCCGGCCGCATCATCGCGCAACGCATGGGCGAGCACTGGAAGCAGCCGGTGATCGTCGAGAACCGCCCCGGCGCCGGCGGGCAGATCGGCACGTCCGCCGTGGTGAAGGCCGAGGCTGACGGCCACACGCTGCTCGTGCAATCGTCGTCGCATTCGGCCAATCCGGCGATCTACAAGCAGCTGCCGTACGACGCGCAGAAGGATCTCGCCGATGTGGCGATCCTCGGCAAGACGCCCTACGTGATGGTCACCTCGGCGAATGGTCCGTACAAGTCGCTCAAGGAGCTGATCGAGGCGGCGCGCGCGCAGCCCGGCACGATTCCGTTCGCCTCGGCCGGCATCGGCACCTCGACGCACCTGGCGGCGGAGTTCCTGCTCGCGCTGGCCGGCATCAAGATGGTCCACGTGCCCTTCAAGGGGTCACCCGATGCGATGCAGGATGTGCTCGGCGGACGCAGCTCGTTCTACATGGCGCCGATCAACGCCGGCGTGAATCTCGTCAGGGACGGCAAGCTGCGCGCGCTCGGCGTTTCGACCAAGGGGCGCGCGGACGTTCTGGCGAGCGTGCCCAGCATCGCCGAGCAGGGCCTTTACGACTACGACATGACGCTCTGGTTCGGCATGTGGGCGCCGGCCGCAACGCCGCTGCCCGTCGTGCAGAAGCTGAACGCCGCCGTGAACGCGATCGTGCTGGAGCCGCAGGTCAAGGCGCAGTTCGAGAAGCTCGGCATCCAGCCATCGCCGATGAAGACGGAAGACTTCGCCAAGTTCGTGCGCAGCGAGATGGACGTCTACAAGAAGATCGTCCAGCACGCCAACATCCCGCAGCAGTAACCGGCCGCTCACTCGCCGAAGCGCGACTCCGGCAAGCCGCTCACGCCGGGCGCGCAGGCAAACAGCCCGGCAGCGTCCGCCGTGGTGATGTAGAGCGTATCGAGGCGCGTGCCGCCGAAGCAGCAGCAGGTGGGCTTCTTCGCCGGCACCTCGATCACACGGTCGACCTTGCCGGCGGGCGTGTAGCGCACGACGCGCGAGCCTTCCCATTCCGCGTTCCACAGGCATCCGTCGGCGTCGATGCATGAGCCGTCGGGGAAAGCAGGCGCTGGCGTGGCGAAGATGCGCTCGTTCGACATGCCGCCGCTTTCGAGGTCGTAGTCGAACGCCCAGATCTTATGGCGCGGGCTATCGGCGAAATACATCGTGCGCCCGTCGGGGCTCCAGGCGATGCTGTTCGGCACGCGCACGCCGGCGCGCATCGCTTTGGCTTGCCCGTTCACGTCGATGCGATACAGGATCCCCATCGGCGCGTGATCGGGTTCCTGCATGCTGCCGACCCAGAAGCGCCCGGCGCGATCGCAGCGCCCGTCGTTGAAGCGCAGCGCCGCGACATGATCGGCCGGCCTCGCCAGCAGCCGGGGCGCCTCGGTGCCGAGCAGATAGACGCCGCTCTGCAGCGCGACGAGCAAGCCGCCTTGCTTGCGCAAGGCGATGCTGCCCGGCGCCTCGGGCATCGGGAAGGACTTGAGCTCGCCGGTGTGGCTGCCTTCATACTTCTTCAGCGAATGGCCGTGGATGTCGACCCACCACAGCGCGCCCATGCGCTCGTCCCAGATCGGGCATTCGCCGAGCTGGTCGCCGCTTGCCACGACGCGTTCCACGGCGCTCGCCATGCCGCAGAATAGCAAGCCATGCGCCTTGCAGAATGGTCGCTGCACTTCTACGAGCTGCCTTACGAGCGCGAGGTCGTGTGGTCGAACGCGCGCGAACGCTCGGGCCTGTTTGCGCTGCTCAAGCTGGTGTCCGAAGAGGGCGTGGCCGGCATTGCCGAGGGCACCATCAAGAACACCTGGTCCGGCGTTTCGCCGCGCTCGCTGCGCGCCGGGCTCGAGGACGTGATTCTCCCTGCCGTCCGCGATGTCGAGCTGGCCGACGATGCGGCGCTTGATGCCGCCCTGTCGCGCATACCGGAAAACCGCCTGGCGAAGGGCCTGGTCTCCAGCGCCTGCTGGACCCTGCGTGCGGCAAAGGCCGGAAAGCCCCTGTGGCGGCTCCTCGGCGGCAGCGGCGAAGCCGAGGTGTGCTGGACCGTCACGCGGCGCGAGCCGCAGCGGATGGCGGAGGAGTCCGCCGACTATTGCGCCCGCTACGGTTTTCGAACCTTGAAGGTCAAGGGCGGACAGGGTATCGAGACCGACCTTCGCGCCCTCGCTGCCATCGGTCGCGCGGTCGGCCCGCAGGTCGCGCTTTACGTGGATGCCAATGCCGCTTACGCCCGCGAACAGGCGCCCGATTACGTGCGCCGCCTCGCCGACGCCGGCGCGATGGTGGCCGAAGATCCGTCGCCGCTCGCGCCGGACGCAAAGTTCGAGGCGCTGCAGGAAGGCGCGCGCATTCCGATCCTGGTGGACGGCTCATGCACCTCCTTGCGCGACGCCGAGCTGTATATCGCGCGCGGCGCGCAGGCGATCTCGCTCAAGCCGGGGCGCGTCGGCCTTGGCGAGTCGCTCCTGATCGGCAAGCTCGCCCGGCAAAACGGCGTACGCACCGCCGTCGGCATCTATGCCGAGAGCGCGCTTGGCACGCTCATCAATCTGCAGCTCCCGGCGCAGATGCCCGCGGAGCAGACGTTCTTCCTGTTGATGCCGCAGCAGGTGTCGGCGCTGGTGCCGGAAATCAAGGACGGGAAAATCCGGCTGCCGGAGGAGCCGGATCTCGAGCGCGTCGTCGACTGGAAGGCGCTCGAGCGATTCGCGCTCTAGTGCAGGTGCGGCTTCTTTAGGAAGTCGTTGCGGTCGACGGAGCGCAGGACCACGTCGCGCTTCGATGCCTCGCGCAGCACCTTCAGCGGCACGTCGACGCCGGCGTCGCCGCACGCCCAGATGCGGCGGAAGAGATCGGCCAGGCTCGAGGCTTTGTGGCCCGCCACTTCGAGCACCGCATCGCCGACCTTGAGGCCTGCCTTTTCTCCCGGCGCGCCCGGCGCGAGTCCCGTCACGACCAGGCGCGGCCCCGCCTCGGCGATGTACAGGCCGAGCCAGGGACGCGGCGGCCGGTTCGGCCGGCCGAGCTTCACCATGTCGTCGAGGATCGCGGCCAGGATGTCGATCGGCACGACCATGTTGCCCTGGATCGTGCCGGCGTCGATCTTTTCCTGCACCAGGAGCGAGCCGATGCCGAGCAGCTTGCCGTCGGCGCCGATCAGCGCCGCGCCGCCCCATTGCGGATGCGCGGGCGCCGTGAAGATCGCTTCGTCGAGCACGTATTCCCAGTAGCCGGCGAACTCGCGCTTGGCGAATACCGTCGCCCTGAGCGCATGCGCGCGCCCGCCGTGTCCGGCCATCACCACGTTCTCGCCCACGCGGCAGGTGCGTGCCGTGCCGCGCTCGATCGGCTTCACGCCGAGCTTGCCGAGCGGCTGCACGAGACCGAAGCCGGTCGTCTGGTCGTAGGCGAGCGGGAAGCCGCCGGCGACCACGCCCTTGTTCGTGGTCAGCCAGATCGTGCTCGCCTCCGTGACCAGGTAGCCGATGGTGAGCACCAGGCCGTCTTCGCGGATGACGACGCCGCTGCCCGCGCGCTCGGTGCCGAGGATCGAGGCGGTGAATGCATCCTCGGGGACTTCGGCGCGTACCCCGACGACGGCATCGAGAGCGCTGTCAAGATCGAAGCGCCAGTCTTCGGGCCGCGGCCGCATGTCGACCGGAAAAGCCCATTCGCCCTCTTTTCGCGCCATGGCGCCGATTCTAAGACCTATGATCTACCCATGGTGGAGCTTGAACGCGACGGCGCGGTGGCGCGCGTCTTCCTCGATCGGCCACAGAAAGCGAATGCCCTCGACTCGGCGCTGCTCGAGCGGCTTGCCGCCACCCTGCAGCGACTTGCGAGCGACCCGGCCGTGCACGTCGTCGTGCTCGGCGGACGCGGCAAGACCTTCTGCGGCGGCGCCGACGTCGCCGAGCTCGCCACGCTGGATCCGCAGACGGCGCGCGCCTTCATCACGCGCGTGCACCGCGCCTGCGACGCGGTAAGGAGGCTCGGGGTTCCCGTGGTGGCGCGTTTGCAGGGCGCAGCAATCGGCGCCGGGCTCGAACTCGCCGCCTCCTGCGACCTGCGCATCGCCTGCCGCGGCACGCGCTTTGCGATGCCGGAAGTGCGCCTGGGCATTCCGTCCGTCGTCGAAGCCGCGCTGCTGCCGCGGTTGATCGGCAGCGGCCGCAGCGCATGGCTCGTCCTCACGGGCGAGCCCATCGACGCCGAGCGCGCGTACGCGTGGGGTTTGGTCGAGGGGATTTGCGCCGAGGCGGAGCTGGATCATGCGGTGAGCCGCGCGGTCGATAGCCTGCTCGCCGGCGACCGCGATGCGCTGCGCATGCAGAAGGAGCTGCTGCAGCTCTGGCAGGAGCAGCCGCTGGCGGCGAGCGTCGCCGCCAGCATCGAGCGCTTCGCGCAGGCGTACGCGCGGCGTCGATAGCCCGCGCGGGGGCGGCGGAATACAATACCTAGTAGCTGCAACGCGAAAGAGCACTACATAGATGGCAAAGCAGGCGGTCTACGACGCATCGGCGATCCAGGCGCTGAAGGGCCTCGAGCCCGTGCGCCGCATGCCGGGCATGTACACGCACACGGCGCACCCGCTGCACATCGTGCAGGAGGCGATCGACAACGCGATCGACGAGGCGCTGGCGGGCTACGGCAAGCGCATCCGCGTCGCGCTCTTCAAGGACGGCTCGGTCGAGGTCGAGGACGAAGGGCGCGGCGTGCCGGTCGACATGCATCCGGTGGAGAAGAAGCCGGCAGTCGAGGTGGCGTTCACCATGCTCCACGCCGGTGGCAAGTTCTCGCGCACCGGCGACGGCGCCTATCACATCTCCGGCGGCCTGCACGGCGTCGGCGTCGCCGTGTCCAACGCGCTCTCCAGGCGCTGCGAAGTCACTGTGTACCGCGACGGCGGCCGGCACAGCATCGCCTTCGAGGGCGGCGAGCTCAAGAATCGCCTGAAGAGCGAAAAAATCAGGGAACGGCGCACGGGCACGGTCGTGCGCCTCTGGCCCGACGCGAAGTACTTCGACTCGCCGAGCATTCCGCTCGCCGAGCTCGAGCACCTGATCCGCTCCAAGGCCTACCTGCTGCCCGGCCTGACGATGGTGCTCGAGGTCGAAGGCAAGGAAACGAAGACCTGGAAGTACGAGCGCGGCATGCCGCAGTACTTCGACCTGATGCTCGCCGGGCGCGAGCTGGTCGCGCCGATGTTTGCGGGCGAAAAATATTTCCAGGCGAGCGACATCGCCGAGATCGAGGCGGGCGAGGGCGCGGCGTGGGCGATCGGCTGGGTGTCGGACGGGGAGGTGTTCGCGGAAAGCCATGTCAACCTCATCCCGACACGCTCCGGCGGCACGCACGAGGCGGGCTTCCGCTCCGGCATCTTCGACGCGCTGAACGCCTTCATCGACACGCGTGCGCTCGCGCCGAAGGGCGTGAAGATCATCGCCGACGATCTGTGGCAGCGCGCCTGCTTCACGCTCTCCGCGCGCATCGTGCGCACGCAGTTCCATGGGCAGACCAAGGAGAAGCTGACCACGCGGCACGCCGCCAAGCTGCTCGAGCTGTGCGTGCGCGACCCGTTCGAGCTGTGGCTGAACCAGCATCCCGACGAAGGCAAGAAGATCGTCGAGCTCACCATCGAGCAGGCCATGGCGCGCCTGTCGAAGGGCAAGAAGGTCGAGCGCAAGAAGTCGAGCGGCATCGCCACGCTGCCCGGCAAGCTGGTCGATTGCGCGTCGGGCGATGTGACGCGCAATGAATTGTTCCTGGTGGAGGGCGATTCGGCCGGCGGCTCGGCCAAGGAGGCGCGCGACAAGGAAACGCAGGCCGTGCTGCCGCTGCGCGGCAAGGTGCTGAACACCATGTCGAAGGACAGCCGCACGGTGCTCGCCAACAAGGAGCTGCAGGCGATCGCGACGGCGATCGGCGTCGACCCGCACGGCATCGACGACGCGGTCGACCTCGGCGGCCTGCGCTACGGCAAAGTGATCGTGATGACCGACGCGGATGTCGATGGCGGCCACATCCAGGCGCTGCTCCTCACCTTCTTCTTCATGCACGCGCCGAAGCTCGTCGCTGCAGGAAATCTCTATGTGGCGCGCCCGCCGCTGTACAAGGTCGAGGTGCCTTCGCAGGGCAAGGGCAAGCCGGCGCGCCGTCTCTACTGCCTGGACGACGACGAGCTGGCCGAGGTGCTCGCCCAGCTGAAGAAGGAAAAGGTGAAGGAAGGCAGCTGGGAAATCTCGCGCTTCAAGGGCCTGGGCGAGATGAGCCCCGAGCAGCTGTGGGAAACCACCATGAGCCCGG
>DATDCR010000435.1:0-2641 GCA_036524215.1 Burkholderiales bacterium | reverse complement strand
GCAATCCCTGGAATCCGAAGAAGACGCCGGGCGGATCTTCCGGCGGCGCCGCGGCTGCGCTCGCCTCCGGCATGGGGCCGCTCGCCGTCGGCACGGACGGCGGCGGCTCGATCCGTATCCCGTGCAGCTTCACCGGCCTGTTCGGCCTCAAGCCGTCGTTCGGCCGCGTGCCCGCCTGGCCGCTCTCGCCGTTCGGCACGGTCGCGCATGTGGGACCGATGGCGCGCACGGTCGCGGATGCGGCGCTGATGATGAACGTCATCGCGCTTCCCGACGCGCGCGACTGGCACGCGCTGCCCTTCGATCCGCGCGACTGGCGCATGGACCTCGACCAGGGGATCCGCGATTTGCGCATCGCCTACTCGCCGGATCTCGGCTATGCCAAGGTGGATGCCGAGGTAGCGCAGATCGTGCGCGATTCGCTCGGCGTGTTCACCGACCTCGGCGCGAAGGTGGAGGAAAAGAATCCCGGCTTCGCGGATCCCGAGCTCGCCTTCCGCACGCACTGGTTCTCCGGCGCGGCGCTCCTCGTCGACGGCATTCCCGCCGAGAAGCGCAAGCTCATCGACCCAGGACTGCTGGAGGTCGCGCAGGAAGGTGCGAAGCTCACCGGCGCCGAGATCCTCGGCGCGCAGATGAAGCGCGGTGCGCTCGGCGCGCACATGAATCTCTTCCATCGCGACTACGACCTGCTGGTGACGCCGACGCTCGCCGTGGCCGCGTTCGACGCCGGCGTCGAATTTCCGCCCGGCAAGACGCGCTGGATCGACTGGACGCCGTTCACCTTCCCGTTCAACCTCACGCAGCAGCCCGCGGCCTCGATTCCGTGCGGCGTGACGAAGGACGGGCTGCCCGTCGGCCTGCACCTCGTCGGCCCGCGCTATGCGGATGCGCTGGTGCTGCGCGCCGCGCGCGCCTTCGAAAGCGCCCGTCCGATCCCGATGCCGGACCTGAACAAGATCAAGGCAGCAAAACCATGAACCTGCGTCGCCTGCTCCTGCTGCTTTTCATAGTCGGCATTGCAAGTTGCGCGACGCGCACCGGCGACGACGGCCTCTCCAAGATCGAGCACATCGTCGTCATCTACGGAGAGAACCGCAGCTTCGACAACCTCTACGGGTTGTTCCCTGGAGCCGACGGTATCGCCCAAGCCACCGCGGAGCAAAAAACGCAGGTCGATCGCGACGGTCGGCCGCTGCCGCACCTGCCTCCCGTGTGGAGCAGAGGCAAGCCGGACCCCGCTTTTCCGAGTGCCTTGCCGAATGGTCCGTTTCGCATCGACGCACCGCCCATCGACTTGCCGCTCACGGTCAGGACGCGGGACCTGGTGCATTTGTTCCACGTGCACAAGGAACAGATCGCCGGTGGCAAGAACAACCGGTTCGCCGCGCTTTCCGACGCGGGCGGCCTGACGATGGGCTACTACGACGGATCGCAGATGGCGATGTGGAAGCTGGCGCAGGAATTCGTCCTCGCCGATCATTTCTTCCAGGCGGCTTACGGCGGCTCGTTCATCAACCACCAATGGCTCGTCTGCGCCTGCACGCCTTACGATCCGGCCGCGCCGCAGCAGATGCGCACGCAGCTTGATGAACGAGGCAACGTGAAATGGCGCGACAACATCCCATCCGCGCTCGCCGGACCACTTTGGTTTCTCGAAGGCATCTACACGCCGGATGGTTATGCGGTCAATTCCGCCCAGCCGCCTTACCAGCCGGGCGCGATCGGACCGGCGCCCGGCGGCGATAAGCGATACGCGGACCCCCGCTATCACCCGCTCCCGCCGCAGACCGCGAAGACGATCGGCGACACGTTATCCGCGAAGGGGATTTCGTGGGCGTGGTACGCGGGCGGATGGAAGGCTGCAATCGCCGATGGCGAACGCGATGCGAAGGAGAAGCGCAGCGTCATCTACACCGGCGAGATCGCCTTCCAGCCGCACCATCAGCCATTCAATTATTTCGAGCGTTTCGCGCCTGGCACCCGGGATCGCGAGCAGCACCTCAAGGACCTCGACGATCTGCTCAAGGACCTGGACAACGGCACGCTACCTCAGGTGGCCTTCTACAAGCCCGCCGGGCGCCTCAACCAACATCCCGGTTACGCCGACGTCGCTGCCGGCGATGTCCATATCCACGCGCTGGTCGAGCGGCTGCGGAAGAGCCCGCAGTGGTCCAAGATGGCGGTGATCGTGACTTACGACGAGAACGGCGGGTTCTGGGACCACGTGCCGCCGCCCTCGGGGCCGGGCTGGAGCGACCGCTGGGGACCGGGAAGCCGGATTCCCGCGATCATCATTTCGCCGTATGCGAAGCGCGGCCACGTCGACAAGACGCCTTACGACACGACGTCGGTCATCAAATTCATCACGAAGCGCTTTGCGCTCGAGCCGCTACCGGGGGTGCGGGCGAACGCGGGGGACCTGACTAACGCGTTTCAGTTCTAGCTACCTGCAGCGGAGGTTGCCGGCGAGCACGTCGATGCCGGTGCGGCAGTCCTGCTCGTTGATCTGGCGGTCGCGGTCCATCCCCGGCGCCGCGGCAGGTTCGGCGGAAGCGGAAGCGGCGGCCGGCTTGTTGCGCTGGTCGCGGCGACTCGCGCACCCGGTGACCATGGCGATCACGAGCAGCGCGATCAGGCA
>DATDCR010000434.1:0-2435 GCA_036524215.1 Burkholderiales bacterium | reverse complement strand
CGCCGATCCTCCTCACGCCATTCCTGCCCGACTACACGATCGACGCCACGCAGCTCGAGGCCTTTATCGACGGGGCCTATCGCTCTGCAGGGGTCAATCCAGAGGCGGTCGACAGCGGCGCCGTGATCCTGACCGGCGAGGCGATCAAGCGGAAGAACGCCGAGGCGATCGCCGGCATCTTCGCCTCGCAGGCCGGCAAGTTCGTCTGCGCCTCGGCGGGCCACCATATGGAATGCACGCTCGCCGCGCACGGCTCGGGCGCCACCGCGGTGTCGCGCCGCACGCACCGCACCGTCCTCAACGTCGACATCGGCGGCGGCACGACCAAGCTCGCGCTGGTGAAGAACGGCGAGATCCTCGGCACTTGCGCGATTGCGGTCGGCGGCCGGCTGATCGTGCGCGATGCCGCAGGCAGGCTTACGCGCGCCGAGGACTCGGCGCGGCAGGCGGGTCTTCGCCAGGCACTGGGCGAGACCGTCCCGGAGGCAGATGTGGAGCGGCTCGTCGATGCGCTCGCCGACGCGGTGATCGAGCTGATCCAGGGGGCGCCGAAGAGCGAGCTGGCGAAGAAGCTCCTGCTCACCGAGGCGCCGGTGAACTGGCCGGCGCCCCATTTCGTCACCTTCAGCGGCGGCGTGTCGGAATACATTTTCGAGCGAGAAACGGAGAGCTTCGGCGACATCGCGCGGCCGCTCGCGGCGCGGGTGCGCAAGGCTTTCGAAGCGGGAAAGATCGGCGCGCCGATGATGGACCCGGGGCAGGGCATCCGCGCCACGGTGATCGGCGCCTCGCAGTTCACCGTGCAGCTTTCCGGCAAGACGATCCATCTGTCGGGCCACGTGTCCCTGCCCGTGCGCAACGTGCCGGTGACGTTTCCCGCGCTCGAGCTACACGACGAGGTGGATCCGGCGGCGGTCGCCGAGGCGATCGCGGATGCGCTGGCGCGCATGGACGAGGATTCGCGAGGCACCGTTGCGCTCGGCATCCGCTGGCGCGGCGAGCCGTATTACCAGCGCCTTCGCAACCTCGCCGCCGGCATCGCCCAGGCGCTCGAGCCGGGCTCGCAGTCGCCGCTCATCCTGATGATCGACCGCGACGTCGGCCGGCTGCTCGGCCACATCCTCGAGCACGAGCTCGGCGTGCAGCGCGGCGTCGTCTCCATCGATGGCATCCAGCTGCGCGAGTTCGATTACGTCGACATCGGCGAGCTGATCGAGCCGAGCCAGGTGGTGCCGGTGGTCATCAAGTCCCTGTTGTTCCCCGTTCACTAGGAGAAAGCATGAACGCACGCATCGGCGTCGACGCCTATCTCGACTGGCTGAAGAAGGAAGGCATCCCGGTGGTCGAGGACTTCGGCGTGGCCCTGCCCGAAGTGGAGGTGCGGCCGTGGGCGCGCTACGAGGTCGATGCCGCCGCGGTCCACCTCAAGGGCCGCGGCGACTTTGTCTCGATGTTCGTGCTCGACCTCGCGCCCGGCGCGGCGACGGCGCCGCAGCGCCACCTTTACGAGGAAGTGATCTACGTGCTCTCCGGCCGTGGCAGCACGACCATCGATGCCGGCGACGGCAGCACGCACAGCTTCGAATGGGGGCCGCGCAGCCTGTTCGCCATCCCGCTCAACACGAAGTACCGCCATTTCAACGGCAGCGGCGCCGAGCGCGCGCGCCTCGCCACCACGACCAACCTGCCGGCGGTGCTCAACATGTTCCACAACGAGCGCTTCGTCTTCGACAACCCGTGGCGCTTCGACGAGCGGCTGGGCGAGTCGAAGTATTTCAGCGGCGAAGGCGACTTCACGCCGATCCGGCCGGGCCAGCACATCTGGGAAACCAACTTCGTGCCCGACCTCGCCGCCCTCGAGCTCAAGACCTGGGACGAGCGCGGCAAGGGCAGCAAGAACATCATGTTCATGCTCGCCGACGGCACCATGCATGCGCACATCTCCGAGATGCAGGTCGGCATGTACAAGAAGGCGCACCGGCATGGGCCGGACTTCCACGTCATGTGCGTGACCGGAACCGGCTATTCGCTCCTCTGGTACGAGGGCGAGAAGGACTTCCGCCAGGTGCGCTGGAAGCACGGCACGGTGTTCGCGCCGCCCGACCGCATGTTCCACCAGCACTTCAACACCAGCTCGCAGCCGGCGCGCTACCTCGCCACGGCCTTCGGCAGCATCCGCTACCCGTTCACGGAGGCGAAGCGGCGGGCGCTGATGGGCTCCGGCGAGGGGCAGGGGGCGGTGGCGGTGAGCACCAAGCTCGGTGGCGACCAGATCGAGCTGGAAGACCAGTCGCCGCGCATCCACGCCCTGTACGTGGAGGAAACGCGCGCGAGCGGGGTCGAGGTCCGGCTGGCATTGCCCGTATAGCAGAACCAGGTTCCACATAGAGGAACAGGCGGGCACGGCACCGGGCTCCGGCTTGATGCAGATCAAA